>NZ_JAXRUT010000030.1:0-67839 GCF_035156405.1 Algoriphagus aurantiacus
ACTGGTCTAATACTTTCTTCTTGAATGTCGATTCTTGTTCTTTCATACTGCTCTATCTTATAAACTTTAACTTAAATTCAAAGTCTTAGACAGAGTTTAGATTACAGTCTCCCCTTTTCCTATTTTTTCTCGTTTTTCCCCTTTGAGGAATCTTTGGAGTCTGTATCGGAATTAGCAATTGATTCCCGCATTGAAGTATCCGATTGGATATTTTCCATTCTGTAGTAATCCATCACACCAAGTTTTCCACTACGAAAAGCTTCAGCCAATGCTTTTGGAACTTCCGCCTCAGCTTCAATTACTTTGGCTCTCATTTCTACATTTCTAGCTTTCATCTCTTGCTCTAGAGCTACCGCCATCGCACGTCTCTCTTCCGCTCTTGCCTCAGCTACTTTCAAATCTGCTGATGCCTGATCGATTTGTAATTTCGCTCCAATGTTAGTTCCCACATCGATATCAGCAATATCAATTGAGAGAATCTCGAAAGCTGTTCCTGCATCCAATCCTCTTTGAAGAACTAGTTTGGAAATCTTGTCAGGATTTTCCAGCACACTCTTATGTGTAGCTGCCGAACCTATAGAAGTTACGATTCCCTCACCTACTCTAGCCAGAATAGTTTCTTCGCCAGCACCACCGACCAACTGTGCTATATTCGCTCGTACGGTAACTCTCGCTTTTGCGATCAACTGAATACCATCCGCTGCTACAGCGGCTACATTTGGAGTATTGATCACCTTTGGATTCACCGAAATTTGAACTGCCTCAAACACGTCTCTCCCTGCCAGATCAATTGCAGTCGCTTGCTTGAATGTCAGGTTAATATTCGCCTTATCAGCAGAAATCAATGCCCTGATTACATTGGGAATATTTCCTCCGGCCATGTAGTGCGTTTCCAAGTCATTTGTCGTCAATTCAAGCCCTGCTTTGGTAGCTGTAATCAGTGAATTTACGATGATACTTGGTGGCACTTTTCTAATTCTCATTCCAATAAGTTCTCCTATTCCAACTTTCACATTTGAAAATTGGGCAGTGATCCAGAGATTAACCGGAACAAAGTACAAGAAGATGAAAAGTAGTACAATTCCTGCGACCGCAGCCACTAGGATAAACATTGAACTGCTCGGATCTAGATTCTCCATATTATTTTACTAAAATTTTATTGTTTTCAATTTTGATAATCGTGATGTCAGTTTCTACTGGAATAAAGCCATTCTCTGATTTCACCTCATATATCACATCACCAAAGCTAGCCTTTCCAATTGGCTTAAGATCTGAAATTGTTTTTCCTGGCATCCCTATTTGCAATGCATCAGTACGGCCATCAAAAGCGCCTCCCTGCATGGCTGATTTAAGAGAAAAGCGATCCCATACTCCAGAATTGAAACCATAAACTATGGCTACAAGATTAAGAATTACTGCAACTGAAGTTATCCACCAAGCTATTTCTGGTTCAAAGCTAAGAAATGCATAGGCTACTCCAGCCAAACTTACGGCAAGTCCAAAGATACCAACGACCGTAGTCCCAGGGACAAACAGCACCTCGGCAAGCAAAAGGACAAGACCAATAATTAGAAGACTGGATAGGACTAGGATCGTCATTGGCTTTCAGAAAAAGAATAGATGTCTAAAATACAGGTTTCCTCGTTACCCCTCGTCAATAAGAACAAAAAAAACCCGGATATTTCCGGGCTTGTTGATTAATAGGCTTTTGCAAATAGAACTCTGCCAGTGGAAGGTTTGCCTGAAAAGACACAAACCCCACTTTCTTCTTTCCGATCTAAAGGAATACATCGTATCGTTGCTTTTGTGAGATCCTTGATCTTTTCTTCAGTCTCTGCAGTTCCATCCCAATGAGCTGACAAAAATCCGCCTTTCTCTTCCAAAACTTCTTTAAACTCATCCCATGAATTTACTTCAGTGGTCATTTTACCTCTGAAATCGAATGCCTTAGAGTAAATACTAGACTGGATTTCATCTAACATAGAGGTGATTTTCTCAGAAATAGGCTGAGAATTCAATTCAAATTGCTCTTTAGTCAAAGTATCTCTTCTGGCAATCTCGACTGTACCATTTTCAAGATCTCTTGGACCAATGGCAATTCTCAGTGGCACACCCTTCAATTCATGCTCTGCGAATTTCCATCCTGGTTTGTGGGTATCACGATTGTCGTATTTAACTGAAACTCCAGCTTTGCGAAGCTCAGCAATGATTTCATTTGCTTTTTCGGTAATGGCATCCAGTTCTTCGTCTTTTCTATAAATCGGGATAATGACAACTTGAATCGGAGCCAGTTTTGGAGGTAATACCAATCCATTATCATCTGAGTGAGCCATAATCAGAGCACCCATCAAACGTGTGCTGACTCCCCAAGAAGTACCCCAAACGTATTCAAGTCCTCCTTCTTTAGTAGCGAATTTTACATCGAATGCTTTGGCAAAATTCTGTCCTAAAAAGTGGGATGTACCAGCTTGAAGAGCTTTTCCATCTTGCATCATAGCCTCTATACATAAAGTATCATCAGCTCCTGCAAAGCGCTCACTTTCAGTTTTTCTTCCTCTGACAACCGGCAAAGCCATAAAATCTTCAGCAAACTGTGCATATACATTCATCATTTGCAATGTCTCTGCTTCAGCTTCCCTTTGTGTAGCGTGCGCTGTATGTCCTTCCTGCCAAAGGAATTCTGTAGTACGAAGGAATAGTCTGGTTCTCATTTCCCAGCGAACTACATTTGCCCATTGATTGACTAAAAGAGGGAGGTCACGATAGGATTGAATCCAATTTTTATAAGTGCTCCAAATCACAGTTTCTGAAGTGGGACGAACAATCAACTCCTCATCCAACTTTGCTTCAGGGTCTACGATCACCCCACTCCCATCTTCTGCATTTTTAAGTCTATAATGAGTAACTACTGCGCATTCTTTGGCGAATCCTTCCACATGACTGGCTTCCTTGCTTAAGTAAGATTTTGGGATAAAAAGTGGAAAATATGCGTTAGAATGACCAGTCTCTTTAAACATTCGGTCCAGTTCGGCTTGCATTTTCTCCCAAATAGAATAGCCATAAGGCTTGATGACCATGCAGCCACGAACTGCTGAATTCTCTGCCAGATCGGCTTTTTTAACTAATTCATTATACCAAAGCGAATAATCCTCGCTTCTCTTAGGTAGTCCTTTACTCATTGTGGTTGTTTGAGATACAGATTAAAGTTATTTTTGCTAACTTATGCGTGGCAAATATAAACCAAAAAGTATAACCCTTCACCTATGCTCTCGTATAAGAAAGTAACTATTAAACTTCACCTATGAAGAACTCTGCAATCATAACATCATCATTTATCCTTGGATCTCTCGTCTTAGTATCATGTAGCACGAACAAATTAGCAACTACGGATACTAGGGATAATCTGTATTTCATGGCGTCAGATGCTAAAGTAGCAACTGAATATGCGGTGCAAAACAATAATCCGGAGCAGTTCCAAACACTCTCATCCCCAGCTACAGAGGCTATTCCTCAGGAAAGTTTTAGCTCAAGGAATGTGAATCCAGACTACATCGCCAGGTATCAGTCTGATCAGGATAGCTCCGAAAGTGATATTGTTTATTTTGATGAAGGTGTAGCTGAAGAAAGCAATCCAGACATCAATGCTTACAATAATTATAGAGTAGGCAATTCAGGCAATAATTCCAACTTCAATTCTTCCATGGCTTTTAATATGGGCATGAACATGGGAATGGGAATGATGTATGGAATGAATCCTTGGGGAATGGGTAGATTTTATGATCCTTTCTGGGGCCCGGGCTTTGGGTATAGACCAGGTTTTAATTTTAATATAGGATTTGGTTTTGGCAGTCCATTCATGAGACCTGGCTTTGGTTATGGTGGATTTTATGATCCATGGGGCATGCCGATGTATGGTTGGGGAGGATATCCAGGCTATGGATATGGTTACCCTGGAATGGGATTTTTTCCAAGGAATCCTATCTACGTACTTCCTGGAGGAGAATATGGAGACCGTAGAGTTGTAAGAGGAGCGAGAAGTTCAAGAGGTTCTACTTTAGCTGGTACAAGAGGAGGAAGTGTTTCTAATGCAGCACTTCAACCTTCGACAGCGAGAGCTCAAGCAAGAAGAGATGTTTTGAATAATGGTAATAGTGCTACATCTAGAAGGCTAACATCTAATTCTGATAACTCAAGAATTTCCGCGAGAGACTTTAGTTCTTCCCAAAATGATTATTATAATTCAAGAGTAAGGGAAGGAAGCAGTAGGAATGTGAGTTCTGCAGCCATGGACCGACCTGTTTCTAGAACAAGAAGTGCAATGCCTTCTGCTAGGCCAAGTGTTAATCCTTCAAATACTAGGACAATCAATTCAGGAAGACAGGGAACAGTAAGATCTTCATACCCAACAAATACTAGATCGTCTAGTCCATCTTATAATAGAAGTAATGTTCCTAGCAGAACAGCATCACCTTCATACAATAGAGGTGGTACTAATACTAGAACAGTTACTCCATCAAGAACTACCACACCTACTAGGAGTACTCCAACTTACAGCACGCCAAGTAGAAGCAGTGGATCTACCGGAGGAGCTACAAGAAGCAGCTCAGGTACATCTAGAGGAGGTCGAGGAAATTAACTTTTGATTACAACATATACTTACATAAGGCAGTGGAATCACTGCCTTATTTATTGCTGTCTATTAGCCCATTAAGCCCTTTTGCTCTAAATTATTAACTGTTTTTGGCGAAAGTTTTATGAGAATAAGTAACAATACTCCCCAATCTTTACGTTTATCTATAACACCCAAATCAAATCTAAATGAGAATACCCATTCTGGTTTTATCACTTTGTTTTATTTCATCTTCATTCAGCTTAGCCCAAAGTGGTTATTATGAAGATGCCTTCCGCTTCAGTCAAGTAAAACCTGCTGGCTCAGCCCGAATAATGGGTGTAGGCGGGACACAATGGTCACTTGGTGGTGATGTGTCTAATATAGCTGGAAATCCAGCTGGCCTAGGTTTCTTCAGGTCCTCAGAAGCAAGTGCTACTTTAGGTTATACTGACTGGGGAGTGGAAACAAACTACTTAGGGCAAATCGATAGTTACAATACGACAAATTTTTCCTTGCCAAACCTGGGTTTTGTGATGGCTAATCCTAAAGGCGAATTTGACAGAGGAACTTTTAAAGGTGGTTCATTTGGGATTAGTATTCAAAGAATTGCCAATTTTAATACTGAATATGGAAATACTTCCGACCAGCCAGGAAGCACCTCAATTATTGATTTTTATCTTCAGAGTGCAAATGAAGCAAACAATGGAAGCGGTATTCCTGAAAGTCAAATCGAGTCCTATGGACTTACAGGTCTGGCATACCTTACTTATCAAATTAATCCTATTAGTTTTGATGAAAACGGAGCTCCTATTTCAGATCCTAGATATTATGATTCTTTCGTTTTGGGAAATCCTGCTCAGCGAGAAAATATCACTCAAGAAGGAAGTTCAAGCCAAATAACTTTTGCTTATGGAGCCAATTTTAACCATAAATTATTTGTAGGTGGATCCGTTGGTATTAGAACACTTAATTTCACTTCCAGAAAGATTTTGATTGAAGAGTTTCTAGAAGGCCCACTAATTGATTCTAACCTTCAAGAAAATTTATTTATCAATGGAGGGGGTGTAAATCTTAATCTGGGATTGATTTATAAGCCCGTAGATTACTTGAATTTAGGTTTCACACTTCAAACTCCTACTTGGTATGCTTTGAATGACGAATACACCGCGAGTATGATCGCTAATTACGATAAATACGATTATGAACCAGAAGGTATCATATTGGGTCAGGTTGAGGATCTTACAGATATTATAATTAGCTCTTATAACTTAAATACTCCTTTTAAAATTGGTGGAGGCGCCACAGTATTTTTAGGGAAAAATGGATTTATTTCTGCAGATGTAGATTGGGTGGATTACAGTGCTGCCAGAATCAACTCAAGAGACTTCGACGAAGGACCGGATAATTTGGAAATCCAAAATCTTTACACCAGCACCATAAATTTTAGATTCGGAGCAGAATACAAGCTAAGCAACTTTAGAATTAGAGGAGGATACGGCTATTACGGTGATCCAATTGCAGATTCAGATTTTGATAGAAGTACTCAACAAATCAGTGGTGGCCTAGGTATGAAAATCAATAAATTCTCAGTGGACTTTGCGCTAGTGAATCAAAAATTCAATACACTTTACAGCAGCTATCAGGTGTTGGATAATCAAGGGAGAAATATTGGACCAGTTACTGAAATTAAAAACAATCAGATCAATGGAGTATTAACGCTTGGTCTTAGTTTTTAAGCAAACGGATTAATTCTGATACTAATAACTCAGCGGAAAAGTCTTCACCGCTGAGTTTTAATTTTGCCTGGCGATAAAAGTAATCTCTTTCGACCAGCAAACTTTTTAATTTTAAGGTGATTTCTCCCTGATCAAGCCCTGAAAACATGGGTCTATTTTGAGCTTTAGCCAAACCCAATCGGATAGAAATCTCTTCTAAAGGAACATCCAGGTATACAGAAACTGATTTTTCATTGATCAATTTCATGTTGTCATTAAAACAAGGACAGCCACCCCCAGAAGCAAGAACATAAGAATCATCCCTGTCCAACAAATCCCGAAGCACCTCAGTCTCCCAAGTACGAAATTTACCTTCTCCATATTGTGAGAATATATCGGAGATTTTCATTTGAAACCGTGATTCAATAAGGCTATCTAGGTCATAATATGGGAATTGTAAAACAGAAGCAAGCTGCTTTCCAAAAGTACTTTTTCCAGAACCGGGAAGTCCCACCAAAACAATTTTCAAGTCCTTTCCCATTTTCTACTTCATGTAAAGATCTAACACTTCACTTGCTTCAGGAGTGTTATTATTGTGGTATTTAGCCAATACCTCTCCATCCTTCAAAACCATTATTCCCGGATTAGCACGGATCATAGTTTTCACTACAGTGGCATCAGCTTGAAGAGAAAGCACGTCCCATCCTCTTGATTTGGTGAAATTCTGAATTTCTTCCTGAGTGGCAGCAGCGACAAAAACCGGTTGAACTGGTGAATCGGAAAGCGAGGTTACTAATTGGTCAATTAGATCAAGATTTGAATCACTCCTTTTAGCCATGTTGCTGACTAAAATCAACACTTTATTCCCAGTGAAAACCTCTTCTGAAAAATCCCCTTCATCATTCCAAACTGCGAAATCAGAAATTTTAGGTAAGGCCTCAGGATTCTTCAAATTCATTTCTACAAATTCAAGACTTTCATCGGAAGGATATTGATCAAAAGTCACCAGTTCACCATTCTTTTTCATCACATAGGAATACTGCAACGGAGAAGATGGCTGCATATTTTGAGGAATATTCACACCTACTTTGTATGCTCTAAAGTCAATAAATGGGAGGTTTCGAATAGCTACAATAGCCAATGTAAATGATAATATAAGTGAAGTACTTGCTACTATCTTTGCCCATCTAGGAGAGCTCTTTGGAAGATCTGCCTGAAATAAGAAAAGAATGGAAATCAATACCAGAAGGATAAGGTCTTTATAAAATGATTCCCAAGGTGTCAATTTGATAGCATCACCAAAACAACCACAATCGGTCACTTTATTAAAGTAGGCAGAGTAAAAAGTAAGGAAGGTGAAAAACAAGATCATTAGACTAAGTGCCCAAACCGTAAACTTGCTCCGAACTCCTAAAATCAACATAACTCCCAATACTACTTCAACGACCACAAGCACAATCCCTAATTCCAATGCAAAAGGCTTCAGGTAATAAAAGAACCCCGCGATGTCATTAGAAAAAACATCGAAATATTCCTCCAATTTAATTGCGGTTCCTACAGGATCATTAACCTTGATCAATCCAGAAAAAATAAACAGGCCACCGACAATAAATCGAATGACCCATAAAAAGCCTTGCTTAAACATGATATCTTAATTTAATTAAACAAAATACAGCATAATTGATCATATCCTGATAATTAGCCTCAATACCTTCAGAAACCAAAGTCTGACCTTGATTATCTTCTATTTGTTTGGTACGAAGTAATTTCATCAAAATAATATCGGTCATAGAACTAACCCGCATATCACGCCAAGCTTCTCCATAATCGTGGTTTTTATTTTCTAAAAGACCTCGTGTTTCATTTACCCAATGGTCATAAGCTGGCTCAAGCTCCTCAAAAGGAATTTCCATTCGCTCATCTTTCGAATAACTGATTTGCAGTAAAGCAATCAGGCAATAATTAATAATCCCTACGAAATCATCCTCAATGGGATCATTGACTTTTTGACTTCCCTTCTCCTGAATTGAGCGAATCCGCTGAGCTTTGATGAAAATCTGGTCTGTGATCGAAGAAAGTCGAAAAATTCTCCACGCTGTACCATAATCTATAGTCTTCTTACGAAATAGTTCTTTACAACGGCTGATAACTTCCTTATATTCGATACTCGTTTGTGTCTCCAAAGTCTCTTAATTTAATGTTTCCTCTTCCTGGCAAGTCTTCTAAAATCGAAGATAAATCATTTCCCCAAAAAAACACCCTCCAAATCGATGGGCGGCTAATCAACTGGGACAAACCTCAGCTGATGGGAATAGTTAATTTGACACCAGATTCATTTTTCGAAGGAAGTAGAGCGGAGAAATCAATGAACAAAGTTGCGGCATTAGTCACATCACACATTTCTAATGGTGCTAGTATTCTGGATCTTGGGGGGTACAGTTCCAGACCCGGTGCTGCTGAAGTAAGTTTACAAGAAGAAATAGACCGGGTAATTCCAGCTGTGAATTGGATCGCTTCCAACCATCCTGACATCTTAATTTCCGTTGATACTTTTCGTGCGAAAGTTGCTGAAGAAGCAATACGATCTGGCGCTCATATCGTAAATGATATTTCGGCTGGGGATCTAGATGATGAAATGATTCAAACAGTGGCAAAGCTCCAAGTTCCCTATATCGCCATGCATATGAGGGGAAATCCTCAAAACATGCAGAAAAAAACGAATTATTCAGATATTTTAGGAGAAATATTGTATTATTTCGCTGAAAAACTGGAACAATTCAGAAAGTTTGGCATCAAAGATGTAATAATTGATCCTGGGTTTGGATTTGCAAAAACCCTCGAACAGAATTATTTCTTACTCAAGAACCTTCACCAGTTTCAGATGCTTTCATCACCAGTACTAATTGGTATTTCGAGAAAATCTATGATATCAAAAGCATTGGAATTAGAGGCTGGAGATGCACTAAACGGCACTACAGCATTAAATATGTTTGCTTTATGTCAGGGAGCAAACATCCTTCGAGTTCATGACGTAAAAGAAGCTAACGAAACATTAAAATTATATAACACTATATACCCTTGACATTACTTTTCAGAATAGGATTTTTAGATATCTCCATAGTCAATATAATCGATATTGCTTTGGTTGCTGCCCTATTGTATCAAGTGTATAAACTGCTAAAAGGCAGTGTAGCAATAAAAATATTTCTTGGATTCCTATCCATCTACTTAATCTACTTAATGGTTAGGGCACTTAGAATGGAGCTCCTTACCGCCATTTTGGGTCAGTTTATGGGCGTAGGTGTGATAGCAGCTATCATTATTTTTGCCCCGGAAATCAGAAAATTTCTTCTTTTAATCGGACGATCTTCCTTGCTTTCAGATGATAATGTTTGGAGAGAAATGCTTTTCTTCTGGAGGAAAAAAGACAATGCTATTTTCAATATCAGTCCTATCATAGATGCATCAAAAACTCTTGCAGGGAGTAATACTGGTGCTTTGATGGTAATTTCGAAAAGCACAGAACTTAAATTTTATGCTGAAAGTGGAGATATTCTAGATGCAGAATTATCTAAAAGACTGCTTATCTCAATCTTCAATAAATATAGTCCGCTTCATGATGGAGCTGTAATCATCCATAACGGTAAAATAAAGGCTGCTCGCTGTATTTTACCAGTTACAGAGCGAGAAGTGCCTGCGCAATTTGGACTTCGCCACCGTGCCGCTATAGGCATGTCAGAGACGACAGATGCAATTGTGTTGATAGTTTCAGAGGAAACAGGCCAATTATCCATGTCCAAAAATGGTAAGATTCTCCATAATATGTCCTTCCAAGAAATCAGGGAAATGATCAATGATTACCTTAATAATCTTGACGTGGATACACGCTTCGAAGATCTCGAAGAATATGAGATGAAGAAGCGAAGGAAACTCGCAATGACTTCTAAAACATCATAAAAAACGGCAAGATCTAACTTGCCGTATTTTGTTATCCATTTTCTTGTTCTTTTGTAGAATTCAAAAATAGTTTGATAACACCATAATATTTGCGACCAGGATACGTCATTCTTACGACATCTTTGCCATCATGCCTTATCTCGGTCGAAAATGCCTTATATAAAAACATTTTACCCTAGGGGAAATTTGTGTTGGGATTTGAATCCAAAAAAAGACAGGTTGGTACTTTATCCAAATAAGGCAACTCACCCAGTCACCGAAAACTAGTTTACTGGAAGGTTATGGTTTAATCTTTGCTTCGCACCATCATCCTCACAAAAATTAAAAAAAAGCACTTATCCATCTATGAAAAAACTTCCTTTAATCCAACTTGCCGCTATTTTCATACTTTTTTCGGCAGGAGCTTGGGCAACACAGGCATACATACCTGATTTGAAAAAGCAATTAAAAGACACCTATTCTACCTTAACAAAGTCCTCCGAACCACCCATGCACTCTAAAGAAAATGAGCCTATTGCGGTAGAATTGCCTGTGCCTAGAGTTGTCCCTCCTGTTCCTGATGAACTGATTACTAAAGAATATGACAAGCACCTATTTGCAGCAGAACACAATGGATTTGGCTTGATTGAGAGTGAAAATCATTTTAAAAAACTAATTGATGAGCAAAAGTTAGTGCTGGTAAATGAGGGAACTGGATACGAAGTAATGCCCTTAACCCATAGCCACCCCTACATTACTCCCTATTCAAAAATCATTCTTGAGGAGCTAGGAATAGCCTTCCAAACACTTACAGATACAGATAGTTTCTTTACAATTACATCAGTCACCCGTACCCCCGAACAGCAAAAAAGTTTACGGAAGAGGAATAGAAATGCAACTTCTGGAATCAGCTCCCACTCCTATGGAGCCTCTTTTGATATCTCTTACATTAGATTTAATGGCAAGAGACGCTTCAGCAGGAGCACCCAGAAAAAGCTTGAAGAGATTCTGGATGAATTTCAGAAAGCCGACAAAATTTTCTATATCAAAGAAAGGAAACAGAGTTGCTATCACGTCACCGTCAGGTGATTGTTTTAGTGTCCCAAGAAGCTTTTAAAGTCTCAGGATCAATATTCCAACCTGATTTTCAAAAAGGAAACAACCGCGAACTTTGTGCTTTCTAAGTGTACTTTGTGGTTTAATAAACTATTTTTTTTGTCAAAATTCAGTGGTATAAACCTGCTAAGTCTTTCTTTTGGGATCGTAAATCTTTGTGATCAGGATTCTAGCGAGCTTTTAGTATCCCACTCTTTCATAGATTTTTGTGAGTTTCCCTCTTTGGGATTGCTTCGGTCGCCTCGGTCTTTGTCACGCAGACCACGGTGATAAGTCATTCCGTCATTGCGAGCGACGCAGGAGCGCGGCAATCTATTGGAGTTCATAATTACGAGCTACGAAGTACACATTTACAATAGCTGAGATTGCTTCGTCATTCTTCCTCGCAATGACGAGCTGCGATGGCTATTCTGTGTACTCCGCATAAATCTCTATGCTCTCTGCGGTTTAAAAAAAACCGGGAATCTAAATTAGAAACCCGGCTTTGAAGCATCGGACACCTAGCACACGACATCCAACCATTACATCGGAGTTAATAAGCTTAAATCTTGGGCTACTCTATCACTCCCAGCTCTTTGCCAACCTCAGTGAAAGCCGCAATCGCCTGATCCAGATGTACTCGATCATGACCGGCAGAGATCTGAACACGGATTCTAGCCTGGCCTTTTGGCACTACCGGATAATAAAAACCAATTACATAAACCCCTTTCTCCAGCACCTTTTCAGCCATTTGCTGCGAAAGAGCCGCATCATACAGCATAATCGGTACGATGGCGTGCTCGCCAGGCTTGATATCAAAACCGGCAGCAGTCATTTTCTCACGGAAGTACTTGGTATTTTCTTCAAGTTTGTCTCTCAACTCGGTCGTCTCAGAAAGCAAATCAAACACCGCTATCGAAGCACCCGTGATCGATGGTGCCAATGTATTGGAAAATAGATAAGGTCTAGAGCGCTGACGAAGCAATTCGACAATCTCCTTCCTCCCTGAAGTAAAACCGCCGGAAGCTCCGCCCAAAGCTTTTCCAAGCGTTCCTGTGATAATATCTATTTTGCCCATCACACCGCAATGCTCATGAACGCCCCGACCCGTCTTGCCCATGAATCCAGTTGAGTGACACTCGTCAGTCATCACCAAAGCTTCATATTTTTCTGCCAGTTCCACGATCTTATCCAACTGTGCAATTGTACCGTCCATAGAGAAAACTCCGTCGGTCACGATAATTTTTTGCTTCGCTCCTTTTGCAATAGCATCCTTCAGCTGAGCTTCCAGATCTTCCATATTATTGTGCTCGTATCTGAATCGCATGGCTTTACAAAGACGAACACCATCAATGATGGAAGCATGATTCAACGCATCCGAGATAATAGCATCTTCCGGACCTAAAATAGGTTCAAACACTCCCCCATTTGCATCGAAAGCCGCTGCGTAAAGAATAGTGTCCTCCGTACCCAGAAAGTCAGAAATCTTCTTTTCCAGCTCCTTGTGAATATCCTGCGTACCGCAAATAAAGCGAACAGAGGACATTCCAAAACCATGGGAGTCAATGGCATCTTTGGCTGCTTCGATTACTTTCGGATGGGAAGAAAGCCCCAAGTAATTGTTGGCGCAAAAATTCAAAACCTTTTGTCCGCCTGCAATGGTAATTTCTGCTGATTGTGGAGATGTGATAACGCGCTCTTTCTTGAAAAGGCCTGCTTCTTCTATTCCCTTAAGTTCTTCTTGTAATTTGGGTTTGAACTGATCGTACATGATAGCTAGTTGATTTTATGTTATTCAAAAACGTCTGATTCCTTTAGTTAAAATCCTACTCAGAAAGCAGTTTTTTCTTACTTTTGCAGTCGCAAACCCAAATATAAACAAAAACCAAGAGCTCGGCTTTAGGTAGATTTTGAAAGAAATATCAATGGAAAAAATCCTAGTAATAGGCGCTGCAGGGCAATTGGGTTCAGAACTCACAAAGTCACTGGCAGATCAGTTTGGAGCAGAGCAAGTAATTGCTACAGATCTCAACGAATCAGCACGGTCAAAATTTGAGTTTTGTCGCTTTCAAGTCCTAGATGTGATGGACAAGGAAGGTTTGAGAAACCTAGTCAAACAAGAAAAAATCACCCAAATCTATCATTTAGCAGCAGTGCTATCCGCAGTGGGCGAGAAAAAACCTCTTTTCGCTTGGGAGCTCAATATGGAAAGTCTGCTTCATGTATTGGAGCTAGCCAAAGAATTTAATCTTAACAAAATCTATTGGCCATCGTCCATCGCCGTTTTTGGACCAAATACACCAAAAATCAATACGCCTCAATATTGCGTGAAAGAGCCGAATACAATTTATGGCATTTCGAAGCAAGCTGGAGAAAGATGGTGTGAA
This sequence comes from Algoriphagus aurantiacus, assembly GCF_035156405.1. NCBI lineage: Bacteria > Pseudomonadati > Bacteroidota > Cytophagia > Cytophagales > Cyclobacteriaceae > Algoriphagus > Algoriphagus aurantiacus. Next base: position 13,746 of record NZ_JAXRUT010000030.1, read on the forward strand.
TACTATTTTCAGAAATACAATGTGGACGTTCGCAGTCTTCGCTACCCAGGTTTGATTGGCTATAAGTCTCTTCCAGGTGGCGGCACGACCGATTACGCCGTGGATATTTATCATAAAGCATTGGCAGGAGAAAAATTCGATTGTTTCCTCCGTGAGGATAGTTCTCTTCCCATGATGTACATGCCTGATGCGATCAAAGCTACCTTGGATCTAATGAATGCTCCTCGTGAATCGGTAAAAACCCGCTCCAGTTACAACCTAGCAGCGATGAATTTCACTCCAAAAGAAATTTATCAAAGCATATTAAAGCATATTCCTGACTTCAAAATCGAATACAATCCTGATTTTCGGCAAGCAATCGCAGACAGTTGGCCTGATAGTATTGATGATTCCTGTGCAAGGAAAGATTGGGGATGGACGCATGATTATGATCTAGATGCCATGACAAAAGACATTTTGGAAAATCTTCCAAACTTTAAATTCTAACACCACTACCTCGCTATATTAAGCGGGGTATTTTTTTATCTAACCGCAGTAACCACTAAACCGTTAATCCACGCTGGCCACATCAAAATTCCAGAATATTAGCATATCATATTCCAAAATTGCCCTAATGATATACAGGCTTTCGAAGTAGCGCAGAATTCTTTACTTTGAGGTTCATTCAATAACCCATGAATAATCTTAAAATAGCAGGCTTTCTTACCCTTGCCGTAATCATAGGCATTGCTGGCTTTATTATTTTTGGTCGGGAAAAAGAAGTAGACTTCAGCACACAGATCAAACCTATCTTGAATAAAAACTGCATTTCCTGCCATGGAGGTGTAAAAAAGAATGCTGGATTCTCTGTGCTTTTCGAGGATGAAGCTTTTGCAAATACAGAATCTGGCCACCCCGCAATTATTCCCGGTGACCCTAACGGCAGCGAATTAATCAAGCGTTTGACTGCTTCAGATCCTGAATTAAGAATGCCTTATGAGCGAACACCACTTTCCGAGGAAGAGATCAGTCTACTGAAAACTTGGATCAAACAAGGTGCTAAATGGGGTGAGCACTGGGCTTATCAGCCTGTAGAAGCTCCTGAAATTACAGAACAAAAAACTACCGCTGGATTTACTTCTGATCGTAATCCAACTGAAATAAATCCCATAGATTTTTATGTGGGCAGAAAACTCGAAGAGAATGAACTGACATTTTCACAAGAGGAAAATCCGCTTAAACTTCTTCGAAGAGCTGCGCTTGACATCACAGGCCTACCTCCTACTAGCGACCTTGTATCGCAATTATCCTCCAAAAAAATCAGCTATGAGCAAGCCGTAGATCAGCTACTATCCTCTCCTACCTATGGCGAAAAATGGGCAACTTGGTGGCTAGATCTTGCGCGATATGCTGACACCAAGGGCTACGAACGGGATGTCTCTCGTACCATGTGGCCTTATCGAGATTACGTGATCCGTGCGTTCAATGCTGACAAACCATTTGATGATTTTACCATAGAGCAATTAGCTGGAGACTTACTTCCAAATCCTACTGAAGAACAATTGGCTGCAACAGCTTTTCACCGCAATACCATGAACAATGATGAAGGTGGGACGAATGACGAGGAATTTCGAGTAGCCGCAGTTTTAGATAGAGTAGGTACAACTTATGAGGTTTGGCAAAGTACCACCATGGCTTGCGTGCAATGCCATAGTCATCCATACGATCCCATTCGTCATGAGGAGTTCTACCAATCAGCAGCATTTTTTAATAATTCAAGAGATGAGGACACTCATGATGAAGAGCCTAGATTGAGGTTTTATTCACCTGAAGAGAAAAATGAAATTGAGTCTGTTCTTGCCTGGGTCAAAGAAAATGAAAGTGCTAAAGCTGCAACTGATCGCAAAAACTTCCTGACTTACCTTGAACCAAAGTATCCTTCACACAATGCTGTTGACTTTAACAATGCAGAACTTATCGACACCAAATGGCTGGGAATCCAAGCAAACGGCTCTGCTTATTTGAGAAAAATAGACACACGAGGCTCTGATCAAATCCTGATTCAATATGGCTCAGGCTTAGATGGAAGCAAAATGACCATCCGACATGGTGGACCGGAAGGAGAAATCTTGGCCGCCTTTCCAATCAACAAAACCAATGGAGATATTATCCGAGCTATTACCCTAAAACCCACACAAGGTTTCGTAGACTTATTTTTAGAAGTTAAGAATCCAAGTGTAAAGTCAGAGCAAAACGCTGCCAAATTTGTATGGTTTGCCTTTGTTCCGACTCTAGCGGGAAAGGATAAACCGGGTTTCAAGGATATTCAAAATTCCTGGGAAACAGCCTTGAACTTTAGAGGAACAAAGCTTCCAATCATGATCGAAAATCCATACTATATGGCTCGGGAAACACATGTTTTTGATCGGGGAAACTGGATGAGTCTGGGAGAAAAGGTAAAGCCAGAAACACCAAAAACCCTTAATAACTGGAACCCAGAATGGCCTGATAACCGCTTGGGTTTCGCCTATTGGCTAACTGACAAGGAAAATCCACTTACTTCGAGAACATTGGTGAACAGAGTTTGGGATCAGCTTTTTGGCAGGGGAATCGTGAGTTCACTAGAAGATATGGGAACGCAATCTGACCCTCCTTCGCATCCAAAATTGCTCGATTATTTGGCTTGGAAAACTATGAATGAGTACGACTGGAGTATGAAAAACCTGATTCGGGAGATCGTTACCTCGGCTACTTACAAGCAATCTTCTGCCGTATCTGCAGAGCTTTATAAAAAAGATCCCCAAAATAAATGGTATGCCCGTGGCCCCAGATTCAGGCTAAGTGCAGAGCAAGTTCGGGATCAGGCTTTGGCAGTTGCTGGATTGCTTAGCGATAAAATGTATGGTCCGGGAGTCAAACCTCACCAGCCAGATGGCATTTGGCAGACAGTATATAACGGAGAATCATGGACAGAGAGCCAAGGAGAAGACGCACATAGAAGAGGGATTTACACTTTTCTGAAGCGAACCAGCCCCTACCCTTCCTTCATATCCTTTGATGCAGCCAGTGGAGAGGTTTGTCTGAGTAGAAGAATTGTCACAAACACACCATTGCAGGCTCTGGTCACACTGAATGATCCTGTCTACCTAGAAGCTGCTTATTATTTGGCAGAAGATATGATCAAGCAGGACGTGGTCCAACCGGAAAAAGGCATCGCCTACGGCTATCAAAAACTAGTCTTACATCCTATTTCAGAAACTAAGCTTGAGACTCTTTCATCGCTTTATAACGAAGCTCTAGCCGAATACAATAGCAATCCTGAATCACTGGAAGCATTCTTTACAGTGAAAGATAAATCAACAAACCCTGAGCAAGCGGCGATGTCAGTGGTGGCAAATGCACTGCTGAATATGGACGAATTCCTAACCAAACCTTGATATGCAAAGTCTCGATAAAATGCTCGTTGAGTTTGCCCAGCAAAAGCTGGAGAAACAAACAAGAAGACATTTCCTGATGGATTGTGTCTCTAAAGTTGGCGGTCTGGCGATGGCTCCACTCTTGTTTGGATGTGGTACAGATTCAACCATAGGATCCACGGGATTAAATCTAAGTCAGCGGGATCTAAATCCACTTTCTCCTCTGCCTCCACCTTTTGGAGCAAAAGCAAAATCAATCATTTACCTCCACATGGCTGGCGCACCTTCACAATTGGAGTTATTTGACTTTAAGCCTGAATTGGCAAAATATCATAATCAACCATGCCCTCAGTCATTATTGGAGGGCAAGAAATTTGCTTTCATCCGTGGAGTTCCCAATCTTCTTGGCCCTCAAGCAAATTTTTCCCAACACGGAGAGTCTGGTGCATGGATCTCCGATTACATGCCACATTTCCAAAAATTAGCTGATGAAGTTTCCTTTTTGAAAGCCGTGCATACTGATCAATTTAACCATGGCCCTGCTCAACTTTTGATGCAGACAGGAAGCGCAAGACTTGGTCGTCCTAGTTTAGGAAGTTGGGTGACTTATGGATTGGGCACAGAAAATCAAAATCTCCCGGGCTTTGTCGTACTAACTTCTGGAGGGAAAACTCCCGATGCAGGCAAAAGCGTTTGGGGAAGTGGCTTTTTGCCTTCCGTCTATCAAGGTGTGCAGTGTAGATCCAAAGGAGACCCGGTACTGTACCTGGATGATCCTGAAGGAATGTCCCGAAATCTGAAGAAAAACGTCATCGACGCGATTAACACTGCGAATAAAGAGGAGTTTGATGCTTATGGCGATCCTGAGATTCTCGCTAGAATCAACCAGTATGAAATGGCCTATCGCATGCAGATCGAAGTGCCGGAGGTCATGAATATCAATGATGAACCGGAATCGGTTCACCAGCTATATGGCACCAAACCAGGCACAGAATCCCTTGCAAACAATTGCCTACTCGCCAGGAAACTAGTGGAAAAAGGTGTCCGCTTTGTCCAGTTGTATGATTGGGGCTGGGATACTCATGGTACAGATCATGATGGTTCAATTGACATGGGTCTAAGAAATAAATGCCGTGAAATGGATCGGCCAGTTTCTGCGTTGCTTCTCGATTTGAAACAAAGAGGATTGCTAGAAGACACATTAGTGGTCTGGGGAGGAGAATTTGGCAGAACGCCTATGCAGGAAAACAGAGAAGGCAAAACACAAAGTTTCCTTGGCAGAGATCATCATGGGGATGCCTTTACCATGTGGATGGCAGGTGGTGGCATCAAACCTGGAGTGACCTATGGAAGGACAGATGACTTTGGGTTTTCCGGAATTGAGGATAAAGTTTCGGTTCATGATATTCATGCCACTATTCTTCACTTGATGGGCTTTGATCACGAGCAGTTCACTTATGATTTCCAAGGCCGTCCTTTCCGATTAACTGATGTGGAAGGTGAATTGATCAATAAAATATTAGCTTAATAACATGAAAATCTATGAGCGCAGGAATTTTAAAAAGACAATCAGACTAAATGATTGATTTTGTATTACCATTATTCGGTCGATTTCATCCGATTTTGGTTCACTTGCCGATTGGATTTTTAGTGTTTGGTGTGATATTGATTTTTTGGTCTGGAAAGAACTATTCAGTCTATTCACCTATTATCCAATTAGCCTTTCTACTAGGTGGAATTTCCGCACTTTTAGCGAGTATTAGCGGTCTTCTTCACTATCAGAATGAAGGGTACAGTTGGGATACGGTTAATTTTCACCTGATTCTTGGCATCTTCACCACCATTCTTTCGGTTGGATTATGGTATCACCTGAAAAAAGTGTCAAATCCTACATATGTAAAAATCAAAGGAGCTGGTTTATTGCTAGTTTTAACCTTGACAGGACATCTTGGAGGAAATATTACCCATGGTGATGATTACTTCACAGAAGTTTTACCGCCAGGGCTACAAGCATTTCTTGGGGGCGAAATAGGCATAGTCGAACCTCTTGAACTCCCCGCTGATAACTGGGAAGAAGTGGGATTCTACACAGGCGCGATACAGCCTATTTTGGATCAGAATTGTAAAAGCTGCCATAATCCCAAGAAGCTTAAAGGAGAATTAGATCTGAGTTCTTTCAAAGGTATCCAAAAAGGTGGTGAGGATGGATCGATTATGGAAACTGGAAATCCAGAAGAAAGCCCACTAGTTACTAGATTGGTTTTACCAGAAGATCATGACGACCATATGCCTCCCAAGGACAAGCGCCAGCCCAGAAAAGAAGAAATAGAATTAATCAAAGCCTGGATCGAATCAGGTTCTCCTGAAAAAGCAAAACTTGGTGAATCAGCAATAAGCGTGAGTTTGGTGGAGCCATTCTTCAAAAAGAATGAGAAACCATTTTATCCTGTCGTAGAGGTACCAAAGCTTTCACAGGATTCCATTTCCAAACTCAGAGATCAAGGTTTCTTTGCCGAAATAGTGAAGATGGACTCTCCTTTCTTGAAGATCAGTTGCATTAATTTCCCCACATTCTCTGATTCAGATTGGCATTTGCTACAGTCAGCAAAAGACCAGATTGTTTACTTAGATCTGACGGGGACGGCAATTTCTGATGAAGTTTTAACGCAAATTGCAACACTTCCAAACTTGACTGTTTTGAAACTCAATCAGACTTCTATCGAAGGTTCGAGTTTGGGAAAATTAAGTGAAAACAAAAACTTAAAGCTACTTTATATCAATAATACAGAGGTCGCTTTTGACAAATTAGCCTCTCTTGGAGCCCACCCCACACTGGAAAAAGTATTTGCTTTTGAAACACCCGTAGCTGATTCAGGTAGTTCCTCGCAATTTAGCTTTCACTTGGAAACCGGTAATCTTACACTGCCACCTTTGCCGACTGATACGATTGTGTATTAGAATATTTTCTCGCAACGGCGCGGCGGCGCAACGTATAAAATGCTTTCCTTTATTATAAAATTGTATGGTTGAAAACCATTGGATAAAACTTCAAAATTACAAACTCCGAAGAAATAAAATAAAACTTTGCGCTGCTGCGCCGTTGCGAGAATTTCTACTTCAAATGTTCCTCAATTTCCACCGGATCAAAACCCAAAGACATACTTCCATCTTTATAAACAATCACCGGTCGCTTGATCATGCTTGAGTTTTCTTCCAAAATCGGGATGGCCGTTTCTTCATTCTCAAGGGCTAATTTCTGATCACCCGTCATCTTTCGATAGGTTGTGCCCTTTTTATTTACCAATGCAGAAAGATCAGTTTTCTTCAAAAAACCTTCTAAAAGTGCTGCATCTGGCTTTTCTCGTTTGTAATCGATAAAGTCATATGCTACTCCCTTTTCCGTCAGGAAATCGAAAGTCTTCTTCATCGTATTGCAGTTCTTGATTCCGTAAACTTTGATAGACATAATTTGTATTTATATTACTTTCAAACCCATTACCTCTACCATCGCGTCCTTATGGGCAACTAGGATCTCATCGATGAGTTCATCTTTCAGAGCTGTAGATAAGAACAAGCTTTCAAACTGGCTTGGTGCCAAGTATACTCCCTGCTTCAACATCGCTTGAAAATATTTCCCAAACAACACAGTGTCCGCCGTCTTTGCACTTTCAAAGTCAAAAACAGGCTTATCAGTAAAAAACAGGGAATACATGCTTCCCAAGCTATTCACAGTATAGTCCAATCCTAATTCCTGATTGATGCTTTTTATGCCATCTGTTAATTTCGTCCCTATATGATTTAACTCCGCATAGACCTCCGAATCTTCGTTAAGATACTTAAGCATTGTCAATCCAGCTGCCATAGCGATTGGATTTCCAGAAAGTGTACCTGCCTGATAAACAGGTCCTGCTGGAGAAACAAATTCCATGATTTCTCTCTTTCCACCATAGGCTCCTACAGGCATTCCTCCACCGATGATTTTGCCCAAGGTGGTCATATCAGGTGTCACTCTGAAAACTTCCTGAGCGCCACCTTTTGCCAGACGAAAACCTGTCATCACCTCATCGAAGATCAATAAAATTCCTTCTCTTGTACAGATATCCCGTAATCCTTGGAGATAACCTTCCTTAGGAAGACAAAGTCCCATATTTCCCGGAACAGGCTCTAATATCAATGCAGCAATTTCACCCGGATTTGCAGCAATCAGTTGCTCTATAGCTTCAAGATCATTGTATGGGGCAATCAAGGTGTCTTTTGCTGTTCCTTTGGTCACTCCTGGAGAATCAGGATCACCCATTGTCATAGCTCCGGAACCAGCAGCGATTAAAAAAGAATCACCATGTCCATGGTAATGCCCTTCCATTTTGATAAACTTATCACGACCAGTATACCCTCTTGCCACGCGAATGGCAGACATGGTCGCTTCTGTCCCGGAATTAACCATACGAACTTTCTCGATGGATGGCACCATACTTACAATGAGCTCCGCTATCTCTACTTCTCTTGCTGTCGGAGCGCCGAAGGACGTACCATCTTCCATTGCCTTGATCACCGCTTCTTTGACTTTCGGATGATTATGACCCAAAAGCATCGGACCCCAGCTATTGATTAGTTCGATAAATTTATTTCCATCCTCATCGTACAAATAAGCTCCATCAGCTTTTTTGATAAAAAGTGGCTCTCCGCCTACAGCTCTAAAGGCACGAACAGGTGAATTCACACCGCCTGGAATGAAATTTTGGGCTTTTACAAAAAGCTCTTTACTCTTGGAAATATTCATTGGTTAATCTAAAGGTTTCAATTCCCCTGCTTCTAAGGTAAACAAAGGCACATATTGATTATTATGGGTGCTTTGGAAGTTAAATCCCCAAGTTAAATTACCTGCTTGAAATGCTTTCTGATTCAGATTTCTTCTCAAATCAAAGCCCTTTGTATCGGACATATTAGACGACACCCAACTGACCAATTCAGCTCCAAGGACCGTATTCATACTTGGAAAACTCAGATACTTATCATAAAATTTATTTCGGAATTGCTGCATAGGCTCTCCATAAAAATTCAAGGTGTTATTTCCGATAAAATAAAAATTTGGAAACTCCAGCATTTCATAATTAGCAAAATTGAAACCCAACCAAGAATCCATAACCAATGTCGGAATAGATGCTGTAATTGATTCCATCAATGAAAATGCTGGTTGTGCAATAGCTGGATCATCTGACAGTAAAATAATCTGATCTACAGACATGCTAGCATCTCCTCTTCTTATGCCCAAACCCTGCAAGAAGTCACTCGTGTTTCGTGGGTTTATCTGCTGGAATTTAATCAATTGAAACCCTGCTCTCCCTAATTGATCTTGAAGCATATTCGCGAGCATTTCATCACGGGAGCTAATGCTATATCCTATTGCCACTCTTTTACCCCAATTCTGCTGTCTAAGACCATCCACAATTCCATTAGCAATAGAACTAACCGAAGGTCTAAACAGATAACTGTAATCCAATTCCTCAAATCTATCACCCAAATTAGAAAGTGGATGAACAAATGGGACTTTTGCTGTCTCCGCAAAATTGCTAACCATATCAGCTTCCTCCGGATAAATCGGTCCTATGATGATGTCAGCCGAGGCAATAGCTGGCTCTGACAATAGATTTTGCAAATGTGCGACATCTCTCTTCGAGTCAAAAGTCAACATATTGACCTGAGTCCCTTGTAGCTTCAATTGCTCTACTCCGTATTCCAATCCTTGGTATAACTCGAAAACAAAATCATTTTGGGAAATGCTAGACACATTTGCACGGGAGGAACTGGTAAATGGTAAAATCACAACGATATCCAACACCTGATCTTTCACTACGTTTTTACTTTCATTTGCCTTACCCTGCAACTCATAGTAAGCAGCTCGCTCAGTGGCAGAAAGTATACTCTGACTTTCCAAAACTCGCTTTAACGCCTCTCCATAGCCCTTATTTTCTTTGAATTCAGAAAGATTGGCAATCATAAAGCTTACACTCACCTGCTTTAAATTTTCGTATGTGGCATTTTCAGCCATCTCCATTATCGACTTATCTTTGATTTTTTTGATGAGCTGAAGAGCTTCTATATTCTGTTGGTTTTTAAAATATGCAATTGCTAAGAGATATTTTGACTCATCAGATTTAGCCCAATTACCAGTCACTACAGGTTCCAATGCGGCTATCGCCTGTGCAGGTTGATTGGCTCCAAGTGCTGCCTCGCCCAAGTGAAATGCTGCGTAGTTAGCCAGATTCCCATACTCTTTTGGATCTGTAAATTTCTTGAAAAGCGGAATGGCTTCCCAATAATTTTTGGCGGCAAGCTCGGACTGAGCCTTGCGATAATCATCCGGGGTAGGAATTTGAGCGAAGGCGAAGCTCAAGATGAAAAATACCGGAATTACTAAAAGAAATTTTTTCATTTTATCGAGGTGAATCAAACATCAAACAGGTGTGCAAATTTAACCCAATATTTTCAAACCCAAAGTTCAGGCCGAAAAGCATGGAAAGGTAAAAACCCGAAGACTTTTCTTCGGGTTTCTATAAATTTAAAATTTGAAATTCTTCTATTCCCACTCAATAGTTGCGGGTGGCTTGGAAGAAATATCGTAAACAACCCGATTCACTCCTTTCACTTTATTGATGATATCATTAGATATTTTTCCCAAAAACTCATATGGAAGATGAATCCAATCTGCTGTCATTCCATCTACAGAACCTACAGCTCTTAGCGCAACTACTTTCTCATAGGTACGCTCGTCCCCCATTACTCCTACTGACTGGATTGGAAGGAGCATCGCTCCTGCCTGCCAAACCTGATCGTAAAGACCTGAATCTTTCAAGCCTTTGATAAAAATATGATCCACCTCCTGAAGAGTCTTCACTTTTTCAGCGGTGACATCTCCCAAAATTCGGATTCCAAGCCCCGGACCCGGGAATGGATGTCTTCCTATAATAGTTTCCACAATCTCCAACGCTCTACCCACTTCACGTACCTCATCTTTGAATAGTGTATTCAATGGCTCCACTACTGAAAGATTCATAAAGTCTGGTAATCCGCCCACATTATGGTGAGATTTGATCGTAGCAGAAGGTCCTTTTACAGAGATCGACTCAATTACATCTGGATAGATTGTTCCTTGTCCGAGCCATTTTACGCCTTCGAGTTTGTTTGATTCTTCATCAAAAACCTCAATAAATGCGTTTCCAATAGCTTTTCTCTTAGCTTCAGGATCTGTCACACCTGCCAAGGCATCATAGAATTTCTGCTTGGCATCTACTCCAATGACATTCAATCCCATATGCTTGTACGATTCCAGAACTTCTTCGAATTCATTTTTGCGAAGCAATCCATTGTCCACAAACACACAGATCAGTTGATCTCCAATAGCTCGGTGAATCAGTGTAGCAGCTACTGAAGAGTCTACTCCGCCTGAAAGCCCCATTACCACTTTATCCAAGCCAATTTTAGCTTTCAGGTCAGCTATACTTGCGTCGATAAATACATCGGAAGTCCAATCTTGGGCACAGCCGCAAATTCCTACGACAAAATTTCTAAGGAGATTTTTTCCCTCTGTAGAATGGGTTACTTCAGGATGGAATTGAATTCCGTAAGTTTCTTCATGCTGTATTTTAAAAGCAGCCACACGAACAGAATCGGTGCTGGCGATCACTTCGAAATTTTCTGGCAGATTCTTGATTGTATCTCCATGGGACATCCACACTTGGGAACCATGATTCATTTCTTTCAACAAATCATAGTGATTGTCAATATGGGTCAAATTGGCACGTCCGTACTCTCTGATCTCAGACGGAAGCACTTCTCCGCCATATTTCTGAGCCAATAGCTGTGAACCGTAACACACGCCTAAAAGTGGAAGTTTGCCTCTCAAAACATCCAAGTCCAAATCAGGTGAACCCTCATCTCTAACTGAGCAAGGGGAACCTGAAAGTATCACTCCTTTAATATCGGAGGTGATCTCTGGAACTTTGTTATAAGGGTGAATTTCGCAATATACATTCAGCTCTCTAACTCTTCGGGCGATGAGTTGTGTGTACTGAGAACCGAAATCAAGGATCAAGATTTGTTCTGCCATGCGCAAAGGTAAGCAGGTAAGATGGCTTACTAAAATCCGACAAAGAAAATTTGGTGAGGGATTTTGGATGAAAAACAGAAATCAGTCATAGGAAACAACCTAAGAATTTGAATTCTAATTATTTAACAACTTTTTAGTTAAATGTAACTAAAGAATATTTTATAGTGAAAAGATTATTAGATGTTTGCTGAAACATCTTTAAAATCCTTTTTAGCATGAAAACAAATCTACTATCTCTCGTCCTTTTCTTCGCCTGTTTATTTCCCATCGCATCTTATGCTCAGGAAGAGCCCAAATTACAATACAGTGTAGGATTCGGTTCATCCATTGACGGAATGAATTTGCTATGGGGACTAAACTTCACAAACGAATTGAATGTGAGGCTAGGAAAAAGAACCTCCTTTAATGCCGGACTCTCATTTTATCAATCCCTGGGTAGTTTGGAGGAAGAAACATTACCTATTTATTCCAGTGGAAAAAATAATGAACAGTCTTCTGGCATCTTCATTACCCCATCATTCAAATACGACATTATACTGCGACCTTCTGGATTCAACTTAGCTTTTTCAGCTGGACCTTCCCTACAGCTTGGAGGAGAATCTTTCATCCGTTCTTTTTATTCAGGACAGCCCGTCTCAAACTACATAGTCAACAAATATCAACGCGTTGGTTTAATGATAGAATTAGAAGCTGAATGGAACTCTAAGAATCCAAATCGTAAAAATGCAGTCAGTCTTTCAGCATTCGGAGCTGATAATGCCATTCCATGGTATCTAAACGCTACCTATAAATTGAGATTTAAACTCGGAAAGAAATAAACTCAAAATTCTAACTTGCGTCCTTACTTCGAAAGAACTCAAGTCTTCCATATGAATATAAAACCTATTCTCTCCCTGTTTTTACTAGCTTTTAGCATCAGTTCTTTTGCTCAAAAAGCTCCCCTTCAGAAAGTTACCAGCCCTTACTTTAAGCTCGTAAGACCAGAATTCGACGGTGACTTAGCCTACGAGACAGTAGCTTTTGTGGAGCAATATTGGAGGATTGCTGGAAATACTGGATTTAATAACACTGTATTTCTTATTGCTGAGAAGCTGGAAGCAGCTGGTTATGTATTGGAAGAAAAAGCAACCGACGCAGATCGATTCACCTATAGAATCGAAACTCGGGATATGAGACAACCAACTTGGGAGCCGGTTTCTGCTTCTTTGAAAATAGTTGACTCCAATGAAAATCTACTTTCATCGGAGACCAACCGCAACATGATTTATCAATACTCCTCCTCCACTCCATCTGAGGGGATTAGTGCAGAAGTGATTTATATAAAAAGCAAGGAAGCTCTTTCTTCACTTGATTTAACCGGAAAAATTCTCTTCTCGGATCAGGTAGGCTACAGGACTTTACAGGCTGTGGTGAACGAGAAAGGTGCATTGGGCGTGCTGACTTATGATATGCCAGCCTATCTGCAACCTGAGAAAAACACTACTTCCATTCAGTTTCGAGGCTTGAGATACGATGCAGCTAATCCTGCCTGGGCGATTGCACTATCTTTCGAAGCCAAAGAAAAACTGAAAGCAGAATTAGCAAAAGGCAAAGTAAAACTGCTAGTGAAGGCAGAAACCAAGATTTATGAATCAGAGGAACTCACTGTAGTAGCTAATGTGAAAGGAAGCGAATTACCTTTGGAAAGTCTGGTATTCTCAGCGCATATCCAAGAGCCTGGCGCAAATGACAATGCTACAGGAGTGGGCACGCAACTGGAAATGGCAAGCATTACAACAGATTTGATCCAACAAGGAAAGCTGGATCTGAAGCGCACGCTGACCTTTCTCTGGGGAGATGAGATAATTTCTACAAGAAGATACATCGAGGAAAAGGATAAGCGGGAAGCCGATATCAACTGGGGAATTTCTTTGGATATGGTTGGTGAAAATACTGACATCACGGGCGGGACATTCCTAATTGAAAAAATGCCTGATCCAAGTGCAATCTGGACTCGCGGTGAGGACAAGCATAGTGAATGGGGAGGCTCACCAATGACCGTAGAGCAAATGAAACCGCACTATTTAAATGACTTTATCCTGACCAATTTTGAGGCGCAAGGAGAATATGCTGACTGGGTGGTGAAAACCAATCCATTCGAAGGAGGATCTGATCATACCCCATTCCTTCAGGCTGATATTCCGGGACTTTTGCTTTGGCACTTTACCGATCAGTTTTATCACACAGATAATGACCGCTTGGATAAAGTCTCCCAAAAAACCATGCAAAATGTAGGGACGGCAGCTTTGGTTTCTGCTTTTACTTTATTGAATGCGGATGCGAAAACTGTTGATCACATGATTGCAATGATCATAGCAAAAGCATCTGTACGGTTAATAACAGAAAACCAACTCAGCAAAAAGGCTATTGCAGCTGGTGGATCAAAGGAGGAAGAGCAAAAGATCCTAGATACCTGGACGGATTATTATGAACGTACTATGGATTCTATTAAGGATTTGGTGCCTGCCGATGATGAAAAAACCTTAAGAAAAATAACGCTGGCAAAAGCAGCGATTAAGGCTCAGGTGCCTCAACTTTAGTAAAATCTCGCGGCGTCGCAGCGGCGCAGCGATTTTATTTATTTGTAGACTTCTTCACATTTCCAAACCTGATCATTGATTTTGTTAATTTCCAAAAGCTCGTTTTGGATTTTCCACCAACAGCATTTCCCAATCTGATGCCGTAAATCCCTTGGCGTTTAATGCTGGCATTAGTTTTTCGAAAATATTGGTAAAAGGCACAAAATCTCCGCCATTGGGTTTGGCGGGGTCATACCAACCTGCATCGTGGGAAATCAGCACTTGATCCAAGAATCCATTTTCCTTAGCAAAAAATAAGCGATCCACGTATTCATCTACACTCCATCCTATTCCATCTAAACTGACCCAAACTCCCATTTTTGTAGCAGTGGCATAATTCTGAAAATCCTGTTCGGCCTGTGCATGAACCCAAACGAATGATGTTGGAGAAATTCCCATTTCCTGCAAAATTGCCACTTCCTGCTTGGCTATATTCCAAGTTCCGGTGTGGGAATAGATTTTCAAACCGGTTTTCTCATAAGTCATTCCTGCTGCTCTGACTAATTTTGAATCCATTTCCCCCAAAGAATCATCCTCATTAACAGAAATTTTGATAAATCCCGGCTTGATACCAGTTCCTTCTATCCCATTTTCGTATTCATTAATCCACCGCTCTGACAACTTATCCGCTGTTTCTGTAAATGCATAATCAGGTAAAAACCTTCCCTTTTGCGTACCATAAAGTCCAGTATTTGTGATAAGTTGAATTCCAGATTGCTCACTCAGTTTTTTAAGTAGCATTGGATCTTTGGCTAAATAAGAAGGTGTACAATCAAAAATCGTCTTCACACCATGCTTCTTCACTTCCAGCAAATACGGTAAAACTTTAGTAATTACTTCTTCTTGATTATAACGCTCTGGAGAGACTGAATCCGCACCTATAAAATCCACCAGCATATGCTCATGAATTAATGTCAAACCCAAGGAATCTGTGGAAATGGGGCCATTTACAGTGTGGATATAATTGCTTCTCTCTTCCGACTGGGCAGTCGCAAAATCAATGATCAGAAAACTTAATGTTACTAGCAGTAAAAATCTCATACATAAAGCTACTTAACTCCCAGGGTCAATTCCAATTTTGAGCCTAGTTTAGAAAAGTCTTCAGAAGTCTTAGCTATTTTAGCTCATAAAAGTAGATGGTCTGCACATCCTTTTCGACCGCATCAGGATCTTCACCCGGCTTGGCGTTTGAATATAGTATATCACGAACTGACCAAAGGTTCACATCCCAATTGCCTTGCCATATTTTTTCTTCGCTTTTAAAAATCTGGTAATTGGGGATTGACTTATATTTATCTGCCAATTCCATAAATTCTGGCCCACCCACATTCTCTTTTGGAAGCTTATCTACGTCCTCTTGTGGCGCAAAGCCATCAAATTGCGTTAACAAATAATCATTTGAGATCACAAAATTCGTGTATTCTGAACTGGCCAAAGCATTTAAAAATCCTTCAAATGATGCTTCATCCCTAGTTGGCGAAATCTGTTTGTAGCTTTTACCAGGGTTCAAATCCCATTTTCTTTTCAACTTTAATTCAGGAAACTCATAGACATACATTTCAGGGGAATTTGGAAAAAGCACAAACAGCTCATCCTCAAAAAATTTTACAATCGGATCTAAATTATTGTATTGTCCGGGATTGATAGCCACTTGGCTTTCAGCAGGAATGAACGCTGAACTAAGGGTTTTCATGGAACTGAGATCTCTTATTGTAATAAACGGGTAAGCAATATTAAAATCATCTGATTGATTAACCTCATGTGACTCAGACTTGTCGAGTGAAAATGTATAAAAGAAATTCTTATGCGTAAGAGCAGCTCGACTACCTACAATTCTTCTAGTGATCAATTCAAAATCCAACTCACGTTCCTCAATTAGATTAAATTCCAGATCAAAAATAAAAGCTCCAGTATGTGAGAGTATTAGTATCTTATCTTCACCCATATAGGTGGCTGTGCTAAAATACCTTGATTTGAAACTGTCCTTGCCATCTTCACTCCTATTTGCTTTGGTAAGTATGTGTCCCTCGGGATTAATCCTAAGAAGTTCACTAGTAGCCCAATCATAAAAAAGATATTCAGAGTGATCCTCTTTGACATCTATTAGTGCAAGTTCGGTCAAGTTATCAATCACTAGACTATCGGTAATCACTAACTCAGGAATATAAGCCGTTGCCTTAGTTTCATCAGTCTTTTCCCCGCAGGAAATGAGGACTAGAATAATTGAAATCAATAAAAAATTCTTCATTTTATTATTTTTTCCTAATAAGATAGGTGTGATGATCAGGAATTCAAAATTGAACGATGGATTTTCTGATTTATCACCTGTCAAAGATCAGGAACTGTGGAGAAATACTTCCGCAGGAATACTGAAGAAATTTTTAAGTTTTTGGGCCATCTTCAGCGTGATATCACGCTTGCCTGACAATACTGCCGACACATGTCCTTTACTGCCAATTATTGGTTCAAGATCTTTTGCCTTGATTCCCATTTCTTGCATTTTGTACTTAATGACTTCTAGCGGATCAAGCTCTGGAAGCTGATAATGTTTGTCATCATAATCTTTAACCAGCACCAATAGAAGTTCAAGCTCATCACTTTCTGACGTATTTGGCTCAGCATGGAATATTTCCATCAATCTTTTCGAAGCTTTATTATAGTCTTTTTCGCTTTTTAAAACTTTCCAATTCATATCCATAATTTGAGTCAATTTAAGATTGTCGGGTCAAAATCAATTTTCCGTACGTCTATTTTGTCATATTCTTTGTGAGTTCCAAACCACAATACATAGCAAGCTTTCTGCGAAAAATTCAGTGAAACTACGAGTCGGAAATCATTGCCTTTTATATTGAAAACAACTCTATTATTACTAACGATGCTGGCATTTCCATAAACTTGTTTCAGCTCATTGAAATTTGAAAATTCTCTTTTTAAAAATTCATTATACCAAATCAAAAGTTGAGTCGAAGCCATAGGATACTTTTGAGTGTAATATAAGATAGTCTTCTTAATAAGAATTCTCATTGATCAAAGGTATTGAAAAGTTGTCAAATTGCAAACATTTTGTATTATGGTGATTTACTTTGTATACCGCGCTAGTCGTGTTACCTCCTTTGACTTAGCAGCTGATATGCTGTTAAAAAAAATTCGGCTTGAAACTCAAAAATATTTTACTCATCCTAAATCATCATGAGAGGTATATTAATTTGGCTCCGGCATAATTCGTTGTGCTTAAAAATATGGAGAAACTATTAAAAGAACGATGATTAGAGTTATAGCAGAAAATTTACTTCAACTGGCTGTTGTGCTTCCAATTATTCTACTCACGCTGAGAAAAAGGGATTCGGAAACGCTGAAGATCCTGATAGCATTTGTAGCCTATCGTTTATTGAATGAGGTATTGTTATTTCTTTCCATAGAATATCCGGAAATACGGATTGGGGTTTCGAACTGGAATTGGTCTGGTAAACTATATGCCGTAATAGGTGCCTTAGTTTTCTTGTCGCTATACAGAAAATTCCCCTTATCTGATTACTTTTTGACTTTTAGACAGAATAAGAAATTCGCTACTAAGGGAATTTTCATTCTATGCTCTATTTTATTAATCAATATTATAGTGGCTTTCTTCTCCCCCGATAAGACATTCAATTTAGAAACACTCTTATTTCAATTTTCAATGCCGGGAATTAACGAGGAAATTGCATACCGGGGAATAATGCTTGGCCTTTTACTTAAGATCATGAAAGGTAAAAATCTTATTCTCCACTCAGCTGTCTGGATCACAGCGCTATTATTTGGAATGGCACATGGACTTTTTCTTACCGAAAAACTTAAGATAGTATTTGAATTCTCACCATTTCTCTGGTCTGTAATTTATGGTTTGATCTGGGGCTGGATTACAATCAAAAGTGGAAGCATTCTACTTGCTTTGATTTCTCATAACTTAGCAAATGGGGTAGTCAATCTAATAAGGATGAGGTGAAATTTCCCTTCGCGCCATCCTCCTTGCCCTTTGCGGTAAAATTACTAAACCACAAAAAAACCGAGCCTCGCAGCCCGGTTTATAATGTTGGTCTAGTATTTCAAAATTATCTTTCTAAACTTATATACTTCAGAAATTCATTTCGGGTTTGCTCGTCTTTTTCAAACTTACCTGAATAAAACGATGTCAAGGTAGAACTTGTTGTATCCTTCACTCCTCTGGAACTCACACACATATGATCCGCATCCATGATCACAGCCACATCGTCCGTACCTAGAGCCTCCACTAGTTCATTCCCGATTTGCATTGTCAGTCGCTCCTGTACTTGAGGACGCTGAGCAAAATATTGGACTATCCTGTTGATTTTGGATAAACCGATCACACTTCCATTGGAAATGTAGGCAACATGAGCCTTGCCATGAATCGGAACGAAGTGATGTTCGCAGTGCGAAAAGAACGTGATATTCTTCTCCACAAGCATCTCGTTGTATTTGTATTTGTTTTCAAAAAGTTTTGCTACAGGCTTATTCTTTGGATTCAATCCACTAAAAACCTCCTTCACATACATCTTTGCTACACGATGCGGGGTGCCTTTCAGACTATCGTCTGTCAGATCCAAGCCCATGATATGCATGATTTCTCTGAAGTGTTTCTCGATCAACTCTACTTTCAGCTCATCATCCATTTCGAAAGCATCTGCTCGTAATGGAGTCTCCAGGGAAGTCCCCACATGTTCATCTCCGATGTCCTCAAATGACGCGCGGGCAATTTTAATTCCCATCGTATTCAACAAAGTTTCTTTCTGTTTCATAAAGTCGAATCGTTAACTCGAATTTTCGATCAATTTCTTCCCTTAAAATATTCCAAATAACCACTGCAATGTTCTCAGCGGTTGGATTAAGTTTCTTGAATTCATCGGTATCCAGGTTTAAATTTTTGTGATCTAATTTTCTCAATACATGCTCCTTGATCAAATCACTGAGCACTTTCATATCGTAAACATAGCCAGTTCGAGGATCCACTTCCCCTCTCAGCTTTACGACCAATTCATAGTTATGACCATGAAAATGGGGGTTATTGCACTTCCCAAAAACGGCTTGATTCTGCTCATCCGACCACTCTGGGTTATGTAGGCGATGCGCCGCATTAAAATGTTCTTTTCTATAAACTGATACTTTCATTGAATGCTGAAACAGCCACTTTTCTGATTTTGTTTGAATTATTTTCCTTTTTGTCTGTTAGAGTACTTGAAGTATCCTGATAGACAGTGAAATAATTTTGGGAACGCAAAATTACAGAATAATAATTGGTACCAAAATAACTGCATCATCTCATCAAGCCAAGAACGGAGAAACTTAGTGAGAAGGTTCCCAGAAAAATTTCACAAGTTTTATGACCAAAATCATAAGAGACTGACTTTAACTTCGTTAAACTCACAGGATTTCATCCTAACTTTACATAATCACCCAAATGCTTATGCTTTCACAAACTCTTGCGATTACCTTCCTATTATTCATAGGGATTTTCCCTAATCCAGATTTCAAAGAAAACAAATCAAGTACCATCACAGCCATCGATCCAGTCTCAGTGACTTACGATGGATTACATACTAAAGATGGAGCACTTCCATCCAAAGAAGTCTTCACCTTGGCTATTCAAGGTTGGACAAAAATGAGAGATAATCTTAGCTCTAAAGTCCTAACTGTAATTGATTTCAGCCTCCCTTCCACCGCCAAAAGAATGTGGATTATCGATCCAGAAAAGGGAGAAATCCTCCTAAATTCTGTGGTTTCCCATGGTAGAAATTCCGGTGATTTGATGGCAAATAACTTTTCCAACACACCCGAATCCTTCAAAAGTAGTTTAGGCTTTTATAAAACCGCTGAAACTTACTCCGGAAAACACGGCTATTCTCTTCGTTTGGATGGTCTGGAAAAAGGTTTTAATGATCAGGCTAGAAACCGTGCGATAGTAATCCATGGAGCGGATTATGCCAAAGAGGAATTTGCTAAGTCTGTAGGAAGATTAGGCA
The DNA here is from genome assembly GCF_035156405.1 of Algoriphagus aurantiacus. Lineage (NCBI taxonomy): Bacteria > Pseudomonadati > Bacteroidota > Cytophagia > Cytophagales > Cyclobacteriaceae > Algoriphagus > Algoriphagus aurantiacus. The sequence continues at coordinate 33,880 of NZ_JAXRUT010000030.1, forward strand.
GAAGCCTTGGCTGTCCTGCTCTACCGAGTGAGCTTTCTGCCAAAGCAATTGATCTAATCAAAGAGGGTTCTTTGCTTTTCATCTTCGGAAAAGACGATAACTACCTGACAAAATCAAGCCTGATCCAGGCTTGATTTTTTAGTTCTTAGCGCTTTCAAAAGTGCCTGATCCCTTTCATAGACATCAGATCGGAAATTAGCTTTCCCATTTTTATCAGCCCAGAAAGTCATATAAAGTAGCACTACTGGTATATCTCGATCCAGTTCTACTACCTCTTCCTCATCCTGATTCATTGCCTCTTTGATTTTTTCGTCATCCCAAGATTTATCATTCAGAAGGATTTTAGCAAATTGATCTGGATTCTGAATCCGGATACATCCATGACTCAACGCTCTTGTTTCCCGCTCAAATAAACTTCTGGCTGGCGTATCGTGAATGTAAATATTGTATTCATTCGGGAACATGAATTTTACAAGTCCCAAGGAATTGTCTCCCCCTGGCTTTTGCCTAACCCTATATGGAAAATCCTCTCCAGTATTAGTCCAGTCAACATTCTTCGCATTGACAGTCTCACCAGAACTAGAAACTACTTCCATATTTTTCTCTTCCAGATAGCCATTGTTTTCCTGTATAGACGGAATAATCTCGTCCTTCGTAATAGACTCTGGAATATTCCAATAAGGACTGAAAACGATATAGCTCATCGGGGCCGTAAAAGTCGGCGACTCATTGTATTCTTCTCCCACGATCACTTTAGCTGTGAAGGCAGTGTCGGACTTATTCATATAGTCCAGTTGATAGTTGGCAATATTCACGAGCACCATCTCTTGATCCCAATCCATTTTAGGCATCCATCGAAGTCGTTCCATATTAATGGAAGCTATATCGATTAGATTTTGAGGAGAATTATTAAGGGATTCAGCAACTAAGGAGCCGATCACCCCATCTGGATTCATGCCATTTGATTCTTGATATTTCTGTAATCCAACAAACATTGTAGAGTCAAAGAGCGTAGGATCTCCCATTTCGTAAGGGTTCAAAAAATCCCAAAATATTAAACGCTTGCGCAATACGGGAATAGCAGAATGCTTCTCTCCCACTTTTATTGCTCCTTCCACGGGTTCGAATTCCCAAGTGAGCGTATCATTCTTTTGAATTTCATACAACTCTTCAATAGCATCTCTACCCTGTGCATACAAATCCGAACTAGGATATAAACTTGCAAAAGCCTTGTCAACGGAACTTCCATTTGCAACTTCTTCAAGCAATGCAGTGTAATTCACTTCAGTTTCTTTCTCTTCAAATTTCCAGTTTGGGTCAAGATCAGAAGGGTTTACTTTCCCTTTTTCCAAGTCATGGGCTAGTTGGTAAAAACTAGCTGTAAGCATAAGTTCCAGCTGGACTTTTTCTTCTGAGGATAAGTTTCTGAACTTCTTCTTTTCCTTTTCAGAATCAGTGGAAAGTTCATAAATCTGGTTTAGATGATAATCCTCAGGCTGGAGGCCATCATATTTTGAATTTTCTATCTGAGTGAGTAATTCCTCACCCGTCTTGGAAAGCGAACCATTGAAAAGCCACACTTCCAGGTACTCTCTCGAAGCATAAAACTCCCTGATTTCATCTCCATAAGCAGATTGGGCTAAGATCCCGGTCTCTTCTCCACTTAGGCTTTGCTCCAATTCATCTGCCAAATCAGATCTACGCTGATTGAAAAACCATATCAATCCTAAGGCTAGGACTAAAATTGCTGCAATGGATAAAATTAATTTCTTGTTCATAAAAGGCGATTTGTATCACTTTATTTTTGTCAAAGTTCGTACGCTTAAAACTATCAAAAAAGAAACCCTAATGAATTAAACTTAGCTTATTCACTGTCAGCGCCTTAAGATAAACTGGGATTATATAGGTATAATTAGTTATGCTTTTTTATTGAGTCTAGCATTACCCAATTTGGGGAGAATGCGATTCGTTAAACTAGCTATTTGCGAAGCGCTTCTAGTACTTCTTCGTCTCTGTCATAGATATCTTGACGAAAGTGTCCCTGCCCCTTCGAATCAGCCCAAAAGGTGAGGTAAAGCAGGACTACGGGAATTTTGCGGTTGAGGGTAACGATTTGCTCCCTGTTTTGATGCATAGCCTGATCGATTTTCTCAGTAGTCCAAGTAGGGTCATCCTTCAGAAGTAATGCAGCAAAATCTGCAGGATTCTGAATTCGGATACAGCCATGGCTCAGCGCTCGGTCTTCTCTGGTAAACAGGCTCCTGCTAGGTGTATCGTGAATGTAAACACTATACTCATTGGGAAACATAAATTTCACCAAACCCAGAGAATTATGAGCTCCAGGTTTTTGGCGGATCATATATGGAATAGATTTCCCGCTCCAATTAACAGACGTGGGATCCACAGCTTTGCCGGAGAAAGTCACTACTTCCATGTTTTTTTGCGCTAGGTAATTTGGGTTTTTGCGAACCGCCGGCATCACTTCATTCCGCACGATGGAAGTAGGCAAATTCCAGTAAGGGCTAAATACTATGTAACTCATCGCAGAAGAAAAAATCGGGGATGCATGGTATTTCATACCCACAATCACCCTAGCCGTAAATAACGTGTCTCGATTACTCAGGTAATCCAATTGATAGTTGGCAATATTAACCAGAATCATCTCAGCACCCCGTAAGGTGTCAGGTAGCCAGCGGAGGCGCTCCATATTCACCGCAGCTCTATCCATCAGGTCAGCAGGAGATTGGTTTAAAGCGTTGACCGTGTTTTTACCCAAAGCCCCATCTGGTTCTAAGCCATTTCTTTGTTGGAAATTTTGAACCGCTGAGAACATAGTAGAATCATATTCCTTCTCGTCTGCATAAGCATAAGGCTGAAGGTATTTCCAAAATCCCAGACGCTCCCGCAAATTGGGGATCCCCCCATTTTTTTCACCAACTTTGATGGTTTTCGAGATTTTGACCGCCTTCCAGTTGAGTGTGTCCTGTTTACGGATTTCATCCATTGCCCGGATTACCTCACGTCCTTTTTTATAAATTGATATAGACGGATATAACGTCTCTAAAGATTGTCTGATCTGTTGACTATCAAGAGCTACTTCGAGCAAATCATTGTAAGAAACCTTTGTCTTTTTAGCCGTGATATGCCAATTCCCCGCTAGATTGTTGGGATTCACTTTACCTATTTCCAAGTGTGAAGCCAAATGGAAAAATGCATCAGATAGCAACAGGTCCACATCCGCCAGATCATCCAACGCATTTGGAATAGACTGCTTCTTGTTGGACTCGAATTGATTAAAAAATTCATTGATCAGATCCAAGTGATAATTCTCTGGCTTAAGTCCATCAAACTCGCTTTGGATTATCTCAAACCGCAACTCGTATGCTAACTCAGAGAGTACACCATCATGAGTCCATGCTGGATTAAAAGTGCGATTGGTGTAAAACTGGTGAATTTCGCCTTTGGCAAAAAGCTCGTTACTGCGGACATTCAAAGGGACATCAGGCTGATCTAGCTCTAGCCGTATCCTAATATTATCGGAAAGATCATTGCTTTGGGCAAAACAAAAAAGCCCCGGAGCAAGACTCAGGAGCATTAATACCAGCAAGTGTTTGTTCATAAATGTGGATTGATTATTCAACTTCAAAATCCTGATACTTTCTACCCAATGTCCAGGCCTCTTTCAGCATCTCTAAAAACTGACCCATTTTATGGAGTGGGATCAGATTTGGCCCATCGCTAAGTGCCTTGGCTGGCTCTGGATGAGTTTCTATAAAGAATCCGTCAATTCCTGTTGCCGCAGCTGCTCTAGCCAAAATAGGGGCAAATTCACGCTGACCTCCACTACTTCCTCCCTGTCCGCCTGGCTGCTGTACTGAATGAGTAATATCAAACACAACCGGTGCAAACTGGCGCATTATCGGAAGTCCTCGCATGTCCACTACCAGATTATGATATCCTAGCGAAAAGCCTCTTTCTGTAAGACATACATTTTCATTTCCTGTGGATCTCACCTTGGACACCGCATATTGCATATCTTCAGGTGCCATGAACTGGCCACGCTTGATTTTGACGGCTTTTCCACTTTCGCCTGCGGCTAAAAGCAAATCTGTCTGCCGACAAAGAAACGCAGGAATTTGCAAGACATCTACCACTTCCGCTACATCCTTTACTTGATAGCTTTCGTGGATATCTGTCACTAAAGGGACATTCAAAGCATTTCCTACCCGCTGTAAAACTTCCAAGGATTTGTCCATCCCTATACTTCGAAATGATCCAGAGGAGGTTCGATTGGCTTTGTCAAAAGACGCCTTGAAAACATAAGAAAAACCATGTTCATCAGCCCAAGCTTTCACTTTGGTTCCGATTTCCAGACAAATATCATAGCTTTCTACAGCACATGGTCCAGCGAATAAAACAGGTTTTTCTTGACCCAAAATCACTGAATCCGTGATTCGCATGGGCTTGTTATTTTTTATCATTTTCCTGAAGGGATAAAGTGTCAATTATGGTGGATAGGCTACCGCTAGAATGAAGAAGCAAATCTCCAACTTCCCGAAAAGCTCCTTTACCTCCATCAAATCTGGAAACATAATGGGCAATCGGCTTGATGTACTCCAGCGCATCCTTGGGAACAACAGCTAGACCAACGCGAGACAAGATAGGAAGATCGATCAGGTCATCCCCGATAAAGGCAACTTCTTCAGCTTGCAGTTCCAGTGTTTCTAAGACTTCGCCAAACTTTTTACCCTTGTTCTTAACCCCATGGTAATGAAAATCAAACTTGAGTTCCTCACAGCGGTTTTGAACAACGTAGGATTCTCTACCCGTAATCGCTCCGACCATCAAACCATTTTTTCTCAGATGATAAACGATCAAACCGTCCTTCACATTAAATTTTTTAAATTCTAAGCCATTATCATCATAGATAATGTCCCCATCAGTCATCACACCGTCTATATCGGTGATGACAAGTTTTATTTTGGCTGCTCTTTCCCAAATATCTTCTGAGATATGAGCGAAGTAATCAGCTACTATTTTTTCTGCTTCCATTGGATTGAATAAAGGTCGAGCCTTCTCTGCTCAAGATTACGTACACTTCCTGCTTTTCTCTGCTTGGTCAAAAGATCCAAATCCACATCGGCCACGATGATAGTTTCTTCATTTTCTGAAGCCATAGCAACTACCGCATCATGGGGGAAAGAGAAATCTGAAGGCGAATAAATTGCAGCTTGGGAATACTGAATATCCATATTCTCCACTTTAGGCAGATTACCGACCGAACCCGTAATCGCTACGTAGCACTCGTTTTCGATCGCACGTGATTTAGCGCAGGTGTTTACCCGAAGGAAAGCATTCTTGGTATCAGTCCAAAAAGGAACAAACAAAATATCCATTTCCTGCTCTGCGAGGATTCTCCCAAGTTCTGGAAATTCTACATCGTAGCATATCAAAATCCCTATTCTTCCTGCATCGGTGTCAAAGACATTGATTCCATTTCCACCTTGAAGTCCCCAGTAAGAAGCCTCATCTGGAGTAATATGGAGCTTGTATTGTTTATCTTGGGTACCATCTCTCCTGCAGAGGTAACTTACATTTCTAAGCTTTTTACCATCGTACTCAGGCATAGATCCAGCGACAATGTTCAGGTTATAAGAAACCGCCAGATCGCTCATTCTGCTTATAATTTCATCTGTATAATCTGCCAGATTTCGGATCGCTTCTGAAGCATCCATATCATTGAATTCTGCCAAAAGTGGTGCGTTGAAGAATTCGGGAAGTAGGCAGAAATCTGATTTATAACCAGAAACTGTATCCACGAAGAATTCCACTTGCTGCATAAGGTCATCCACGTTCGAGAATCTACGCATCTTCCACTGTACCAATCCAAGACGGACAATTGACTTCTTGTTACCAATAAGCTTCTCGTCCTTTTCATAGTAGATATTGATCCATTCGAGGAGTGTAGCGTAAGCTCTGGAATCAGTATCGGAAGGTAAATACTTGGTAATTACTTTTCGGACGTGAAATTCATTTGCCAGTTGGAAAGACAAAACCGAGTCAAAAATCTCCTTGTTTTTGACCAGATCAATGTATTTCCTTGGTGTCATTTCATCCGCGTAATTCGTATAGCCTGGAATCCTGCCTCCGGCGATGATCGAGCGAAGGTTGAGATTCTCACAAAGCTCTTTTCGTACATCATACAACCTACGCCCCAATCGCATTCCCCGATAATCTATGTGTACAAAGACATCTGTGCCATATAGCGTATCTCCTTCCATGTCATGGGTGTCGAACTTGCCATAGCCGGTGATTTGATCATACGTATGATTATCTCCAAACTTATTATAATCGACCACTAAACTCATAGCAGCCGCTACGACTTTCCCATTATCCTCGATTGCAATTTGACCCTCAGGAAAGGCTCTAAGTTGATTTTTTAGTTCTTCTTTCGTCCATGCTCCACCTTGATTTTTATAAATAGAAACCATGATTTCCCGGATATCTTCATAATCCGAGAGTTTAATATTTCTAAGCTTTAGCCTATGCTCCAGCTCTTCTTTTTGCTTGCTCATGGTTCAAAATTAGCCAAATTCAATTAAATATCTCCATAGCCTCCATCCCAAGGAAAAAATGAGAACAATCCTTAAATCAGCATGGTTTAATAGAATTATATTACATTAAAAGCAATTTTGAATAACTCGAAATTGAAGAATGCAACAAACAAGTACTAACTAAATGCAGCAGGAAATAAAAGAAGTAGCCAAAGAGAAGGCTCAAGGATTTATTGAATGGATACAGGAACTATTCAGTTATAGCCTAATCAACTTAGGAGATTCTAAGCTGACTGTAGGCCTAATCCTCACCTTGATTATATCCTTCGTAGTCCTTTTTATTATTACCGAATGGATAAGGAGACTACTGGTTCACAAGGTATTAACTCGATATCAGATCGACTCTGGAACAAGATCCTCTATCGGCATGATAGTAAAGTATGTGCTGATTATGGCAGGTGTATTTTCTATCCTGCAAACAAATGGAGTTGATCTGAGTGCTTTTGGAATCCTGGCTGGTGCGTTGGGTGTAGGTATTGGTTTTGGTCTGCAAAACATTACCAACAACTTCATTTCCGGACTTATCATCCTATTTGAGCAGCCTATAAAAGTGGGTGATCGAATCGAAGTGGGTGATGTTTCTGGCGATGTGATCAGGATTTCAGCCCGATCTACTACCATTGTCACTAATGACAATATTACGATAATTGTACCTAACAGTCAGTTTATCGATAGTCCGGTGATCAATTGGTCACATAATGATAGAAATATACGCTTCAATTTTCCTGTAGGAGTAGCTTATAAAGAAGATCCGGAAAAAGTGAAAAAGATCCTTATTGAAGTGGCAAAAGAAAATGACGGCGTGCTGAATATCCCTGCTCCGGATGTGCTTTTTGATAGCTATGGTGACAACAGCATCAATTTCATTCTCCGTGTATGGTCCTCAGAATACATTAATCGACCAAAAGTGCTGAAAAGCCAGTTGTATTATGTGATCTTCAAGAAATTTAGAGAGCAAGGAGTTGAGATACCATTCCCGCAGCGAGATCTTCATCTCAAATCTGGATTTGATAAGTTCGAAAATTAGCCTAATTTTCACTTGAAATCCCGTGACGGAAAATCAGGTAAAGGCCGACTATGAAAAAAATACTCTTCTTTTTTCTTTTTCTTTCCTCTACCCTGGCGTATTCCCAGAGTTTTTACAGATACAGGTTTGAAGAGCCCTTCTCAATATCTGCCAGTGCGGGAGTAACTCAATACTTTGGAGAGCTCTATTCATTTTGGAAATATAACGAAGGAGTCCAGCCTGACTGGAATGCCAATATTGCCTTTCATTATACTATAGGTACAAACTTAAGAGCACGGGGTGAATTTACCTACTATCAAATGTCCGGATCAGATCCCCCTTCAGATCCTAGGGCTTACAGGACTCCTAGAAATTTGGATTTCAGAGCACGAAACTGGGAAGTTTCCGGTATTGTAGAATACTATTGGTATCCTGTAAAAGTCCCTAATATCCATCGTCCACTTTGGAATCCATATATTTTCTTCGGACTCGGAATGTCAACCAATAATCCTCAAACCCAACTCGATGGAGAATGGATAGATTTACGCCCATTACAGTTGGAAAATAATCCCTATGAACGCTACGTCATGGTCTTTCCTATGGGACTTGGTATGAAATACAAATTAAATGTATACGTAGACTTAATATTTGAAGGGAATTATCGATTCACACTAACAGACTACATGGATGATATTTCATCTTATAATATCAGTGAATTCTATCTTGACCTAGTAGATGATTATGTCAGTGGTAAGAATCCAGATAGGCTAAGACTTGCTATCAGAAATCCAAGCTTTATTGATGACAACGGTCTGCCAGATGTAGACAAAATCCTTAGAAACAATGGGAGAATTCGACGCGGATCTGGCCTGACTCATCGTTATGATGGGTACATGATGGTCTCTCTGGGATTGGAAATCCATTTGTCTCCTGATATCTGGGACAACCTCTTCTTACGAAACAGAGTGAACGAGAAAGCTTTCCGATTCTGGTAAATAATCAAATTTGAGATTTGAGTGTTTGAGATTTATAGCTCCAATTCCATCTTTATATCACACCTGCAATATTTCCCTTCCTCAAGTTCAGCTTCTGTAAAACCTAACTTACGGTAAATTCTCAGTGCAGGAGAAAGCTTGGAATGCGTATAGAGCACAACTTTCTTCCCTCCCATTTCTCTGGCTTTTTCTAAAATAGCCTGGCCAAGTAGCAATCCCACTCCTTTCCCCTGAGCCGAAGATGTTACTCCCATTTTGATGAGTTCAAACTCATCAGCTGAGATTTTATGAAGTCCTACTGTACCAACAATTTCCTCACCTAGCTTTGCATAAATTATGGTACCTCCAGGCTTCACTATCGTGTCTTCAGGACTATCGAACTGAGCCTGATCAAACGGTTCTATTGAAAAAAGATTCTCCACCCATGTTTGGTTGATTGATTTGAAAAAAGGGCTCAGCTCAGCTGAATAAGGCAATATCTCAACCTGGTCCATTAGAACAACTTTTTAGATTATGAAAACCAAAAGTAAAAAGAATCGCTTAGCTTAGAAATACGAAATCGAGCATTTAATAAGCGTCACTCACTGCAATGATTGCCAGCCTTGCGAGATTCCATATGACCTTTAAAAAATAAATTGTAATCATATGAAAACCACACTTCTTATGAAATTCAAAATCCTCATCCTTAGTTTACCACTGCTATTTCTCGCAATTCTTACGAACGCCCAAACTCCAGAGCAACAGTTGGAAAAACTTGGGTTAACTCTTCCAGAAGTCGGAACCCCAATTGCGAATTATGTGAAATGGAAACAAGTAGGTAATATGCTGTATTTGTCTGGCACTGGTCCGGATGTATTCGGAAAAGTCGGTGCGGAACTAACGACTGAAGAAGGGTATCAGGCAGCTCGGGAGACTGGACTTGAAGTGATTGCGGTGTTGAAGGCGGCGATAGGAGATCTTGGTAAGGTCAAGCAGTTTGTAAAAGTATTGGGAATGGTCAATTCGGATCCAAACTTCACAAAGCAGCCCGCCGTAATCAATGGATTTTCTGATTTGATGGTGGAAGTATTTGGAGAGAAAGGCAAGCATGCCCGATCTGCAGTAGGCGTCGCTGCACTGCCCAATAATATGGCTGTGGAGATCGAAGTGATAGTGGAATTGCATGATTAGCAGATCTCTTTCTTACCCATCAATTCAATTCGGAGAGTTAACTTTCATAAAAAAACCTCGAAATCACTAATCCAGTAACTCCTATAAATTCTTCGAAATAGTAGAGAAAACCGGAGATTTTTCCTGTATTTTTGGCGAAAACCACATCAAATCTGAATGATTTCGGATTAATGATGTGGTTTTTTCAATTTTAGTCAAAAATCAGTTTTTCGAGTTTATTCAGATGAAGAAGCAAATTCAGCGAGGGATTCGAGTGTCTCGTTACGTTTTTTATAAGGAAACCTTAATAGATGCCAAAGAACATTTTTGGTCCTTTTTAGGGGCCTTCGTAGGAATTGGATTGATTACTTTTTTTCATAGCAATGCCCTAAATAGTTATGAAAATCTATTTCTGATCGGGTCATTTGGAGCATCGAGTGTGCTGGTTTATGGTTTGATCGGAAGTCCATTGGCACAGCCAAGAAATCTTGTTGGTGGACATGTTGTTTCAGCGATAGTGGGAGTTACGGTGAATCTTATTTTTCCCAATATGCTATGGATCGCCGCTCCCTTGGCCGTTGCTTTATCTATTGTTATTATGCAGATGACACTCACCTTGCATCCTCCGGGCGGAGCAACTGCTTTGATCGCCGTCATCGGATCTGAGAAAGTGAAAGCCCTGGGTTATATGTATGTTATTTCACCCGTTTTGACAGGTTCTTTGATTTTGCTAGTGGTTGCTTTGGTTTTCAATAATATTACCTCGCACAGGAAGTATCCTTCTGATACACCATTTAGAAGGACTTTGAAAATGGTACGGAAGAAAAGGATTTAGTTAAAAGACTTTTCAGATGGAAAAAGTATAAGATCTTATTTCAAAGTGAGCTTCCCATTCTCAGAAGTATCAATATCCATTTTCCCAACCTTAGTTGGAAGGATCAGCTCAGCATAATTCCCTACTATCCCAGAGATCTGATTTACGCTACCTGATAGTTCACATAGTTCACCAGATAGTATCAAGTCCAATTCTTTTACTGAAGTAAGACTCAGGTCAAATTTTTGAGGAGATAAAATGTGCAAATATGAAAGCTCTGACTTTTTCGACATAAGCACTTTACTATTGCCATAAGTTATAACGAGAGAGTCCTGTCTAAAATCACCTAAATCTACCTCCCAAGTATTATAAACCATTAAATGCTTGAGATTCGACACTTCAAGCTTAAATCCTCCATTACTCCCCTGTCGTAGATTTTTAATGAATAATGTGTCATTCCTGACACTATAATCTTGAATCGCCTCGATCTCGGGTGGGGTAATACCATCACCAGTTAATTCCTCATAATGCAACTGATTACTATCTCCCTGAACTATCTTCAGGCGGGCTGCTTGCTCGATTTTTATAGCCGAAAATTCATCCAGAGGGTCTGTTTTTGTGGTAACTCTACGCATCCCGGGTATATTACCATAATCAGCGAATTGATGCGAGACCAACAGCGAAGCCATAATGCTTACCCAAGCAAAAGTCAAAAAGGAAACGATGATTTTATTACTGGTTTTCATGGTCGTTGGATTGGATGGTTTGAATAAGGATTTGCAGATCCCCGGAATTGAGTTTGAGTACTTCTATCTGGTGTAGAATAGCAGGAAGTTCATCTTGTAAAAAGGTCTGCTTTTGCATCTTGAGTAGATTTTGCTTTGCGTCAGAGGCTACGAAAAAACCAATCCCACGCTTGTTTTCGATGATTCCCTCCTCCTCCATCAGCGCATAACTTCGCATAACGGTATTGCGGTTTACTTCCATATCCATGGCAAGTTCCCGCACCGAAGGAATCTTCTCTCCAGTCTCCATTTTTCCCTGAAGAATCTGGTCTGCTACCCAATCCCGGATCTGAAGGAAGATGTTTTTTGTTTCGTTAAAATCCATCTTAAACCTCCCGCTCTTTGAGTTTGAGATAGGGCAGCAATAATGTCAAGAACAAGGCTGGCCAAACCAAAATCGATGAAATAAACACCAATAAAGGCACACCATCCATTACCTCCGGATTATCAATTCTGATAGAATAATTACCACCTGCGCCAAACGGGCTAGCATTTACTAGCCAGCTCAGGCCAAAGTGACTTCCAAAAAACAACGCAAGTATTATTGCAACAGCAAGTGGCATCATAATAAAATTCCATTTACCAAATACTATCCCACCCATAAACATCAATGTTGGAATTGAAAAGGTTAATCCAAAAATGGCCCAGTATACCATATTCATATCCATAGTTGTTCTAGGGATCCAATACAAATACAAAACCTCCACCTTGTGAATCTCAGGAAGGGCTGTTTTCTCTAAAAGTTGATGTTGGATAAAATAATAGACATCCACTGACAAATTGGCGCCAAGCCAAAAGACAATAGGATAAAGAATTAGGGGTAAAACCAATCGCGTACAAACCTGAATGAGATACTTTTCTACGGTGCTTGCTGGCAGGGTCAAGTGGCGTATGGATGTGTTTTTCTCCCTCAACTCAACAAAACTCTGACCTATTCCAAATACAGAAAGAAATATAAAACCATTAAAGAAGATTGAATTATAATCCACTGAACGCCATACAAATCCAGAATATTGATTAAACCAAACTGTTAAAAAAACTCCAAAGGATATTATGAAAATCCCAATCGTACCCATCAGATAAAACTTATTCTGAAATGCCCACTCATATCGCAAAAGGTTTTGAAGGCGATGATAATTTATTGAATTATTTCTCATAGGATTTCGGGGTTTTGAGTTTGAAGCATTGGATTCTCATCAAGACTATTGTTTAGAACTGCGTTGAAAAGCAATTCCAGATTTACAGGGGTTTGTGCTTCGTTGCCTTTTCTTGACCTGATGAATTGATAGCCAGTTCCAGATTTCTCAGCATGTAAAGTATCGTCTGGTAGATTTGAAGAAGTCCCGAAAAGCAGGCGATCAGACAATTCCAATAAATCAGCATCCAGTTCTATTTTTCCATTATTCAAAATGGCTACTCTATCAATCAACTTCTCCACATCAGCCACCAAGTGCGTGGAAATAATCAAGGTTTGTTCATCTCTTAGATTACCGGCCACTATTTTTCTAAAAACACTTTTGGAAGGAATATCCAAACCATTAGTCGGCTCATCGAAAAATAAAAACCTACAATTCGTACTGAGTCCGAAAGAAAGAAACACCTTCTTTCGCTCTCCCAGAGAAAGCTCTTTCAGTTTGACTTTCTTTTCCAAACCGAAATCAGCTAAAATCTGATCAAACTGAGATGAGTCAAACGCTGGATAAAATGCTCCCATTACCTTTTCGTATTCGCAAATGCTCATATTTCTAGGATAAGCGACATCATCTGTCAGCAAGAAGATCTGTTCTAGAAAAGCAGGCTTCCTCTCTTTTGGTATATGTGAAGCGAGGGTTATCGCACCACTTTTTGGGAAAAGTAAACCAGAGAGCAAATGCAGTAAGGTGGACTTACCAGCACCGTTTTTACCAAGTAGTCCAACGACCGAACCTTCGGGAACAGACCACTGAAGATCCTTGAATAGCATTGCCCTTTTGGGATAGGAAAAATTTAAATCTTTGAAGGAAATCATCATAGCATCATACTGTCATAGTGCATTATGACACTAAACTATAAATAAAAATTGAAATGCAAAAATTCAGTCAACTATTTTCTTTAGCCATTAAATTTGAACATGGATTCACCTTACCTATTCCAAAGCCAAAGACTGGGGTTCCGCACTTGGCTCCCTTCTGATTTGTCTGCTTTCAGTATAATGAACGCTGATATAGAGACGATGACTTTCTTTCAACATCCACTGTCGGAGAAGGAATCACAAGCGCTAATGGACAGAATGAATAAACTCTATGCCGTGCATGGTCATTGTTACTTCGCAGTTGAATTATTGGAAAACAGGGAATTCTTAGGTATGATTGGTTTGGGAACAAAATCATTTAAGGCAAGCTTCACCCCTTGCGTGGATATTGGCTGGCGGATTAGGAGAGAGTATTGGAATCAAGGATATGCCAGCGAAGGAGCAGAAATATGTCTTGACTACGCCAAAAAATTAGGAATTGAAGAAGTCTATTCCCTTGCATCCTCAAGAAACCTGTCTTCAATCCGTGTGATGCAGAAAATAGGAATGAAATACCAGCATGAGTTCGAGCACCCTGAACTACTGGAATACCCGAGATTACAGCCTTGTAGTTTATACAAAATTGAATTCAAATAATGCTAATATGGAAATCTTACTTAGGTAAAGCTTTTCTTCCATGAACTGAAAGCAAAATCAAGTCCAGCTGGATAAGTAGAATATCACTTTGCTACGAACCTCCTGCGAAATTCTCTATGACCTTTGCTGTAATAAAAAAACCACTCCTTAAGTAGAAGTGGCTTTCGATTATAGACCATTTGTTCTTTATCCTAATAACAATGTCAAATTTCGATGGGTAGTGTTATATCCTACCCATGAATAACCATTGGTAGTTCTAGCGCTGGCTGACAGCACAAAGCTGTAGGCACAGGATTGCGGTGGTCGCCAATTCCCTGATGCAGGGATCAGTTTATTGACAAATCCGGCCCAATTCCCTTTCGCAGGCGTATACCCTTCAGAATAAATTGATGTGGAAAGACCGGCACCGTAAGTAGCATAGAAACTTACCGAACGTAGATTTCCTTCGGGATCATTTACTGTGATGCGGAAATTCAACCCATCAGGTGCCGCGCCAATCGTTTCTATCGCACAGGCAGACACTTCACTGCTGCCATGCTTCACGCTTTCTATGATAGTAGATGGCACATGATTGTCAATGTATAATTTCAATACCTGAGAATCCAACTCAGTATAAGATGTACCAATGTAAAAGGTGACTTTAACACTGTACAAGCCTGGCAAAAGACCCGAAGTAGGGAACTGAATAAGCAGATCATCAATCGAGTAATCTAAACCAGGATTTGCCAACTGATAATAGCCAAATGTATTAGGTGCAAAAGACTCCAAAGCATACGTTGATCCTGTCCAGCGATAGTTTGACCAGTTGCTGATCAATTTGGAATATGACCCCCCACCTGGGCCAGCTATTTCAACTTTATACTTCCTATTTCCTGCGGTATAGAGTTGCTGAAGTTTTGTACGGTTTCCAATCAAATTCAACGTGCCACCAAATGCAGCATTCTCAACAAAGTGATAGTATCCCGAATCAGTCGTTGCCCGACCAGTGGTGGATGAGATTTTTGTAGTAGGAATTAACCCCACACTACCTACTAGTGGGCCCAAATCCTTAGAAGGGATAGTCGGTTTTCTACTTAGAATTAACTGACGGAGTTTGGTGAAGTCTTTATAGAAATTACCCGGAAAGTCAGTTGTAAACCCCGGATTACTGGATTTTACTCTAAAACCAAAATATGTGTACGGAGTACTTAATGGCCAGGAAAGCGCCACATTGATTTCGCTGAGTTCTATTCTGAACTTCCAGATTCTGTGAGACACTTCTGAATTAGGGCTAGCTCCAAACTCCTGCACTACTGCAGAGTGTGAAGGATCTGCTAGCAGTCCAGTCCACTGTCCCGGACCAAGGTATTTCTGTCTTCCGAGTTTATTGGGTTGACCTGGGTAAAGGCCATAATTCACATCAACTCCCGAAGTAATTGCACGATCACGATTATTATCGAAAGTCAACCAAAAGTAATCGTTGGTACTAGGATCATTTCCAGTATCTGACACTACATCGAGTGTGAGGTAAAGGAAATTAGCGTCATTCTTGGCCATGACATAGCCTCTGGAGAATTTGAGACTACCCGCACCTTCCCAGTCACCAGCCATAATAGGCTTGTTGATGTCAACTGGATTTACTGCCCACTCACTCCGAAGAGGGAAAGCAAAAAGTAAAGGGGTTGTAATAGATAAATTTCTAAGTTTAGCCATTGTTTTTAAATAATTAAGAAGTTGAAAAGAAGTAATTGTCTCCTAAAAAATGAGACATGTGTGATGATACAATCCCGGTCTTTATGTGAAAAAATCATACAGCAAACGGGAACCAAAGAATATCGAAAAAGGAAAATAAATTCAATCTACTGATATTCAAACGCTTAGCAAATTTAAGGATTAAGAAGAAAAATGACAGAAAAAAGGACACAAAAAAAACCTGACTTGTACTAAGCCAGGGTTTTAAATTATTATTTTTTGCAAATTATTTTGCTGGAAGAACTTTAGCTTTCACTTCACCAAACCCCACTCTGATACCATCCTTCTCCGCAAATCCCTTCATAATCACAGTATCTCCATCCTCCACAAACTTCCTTTCTGTTCCTGAATCCAGCTTTACAGCTTCTTTTCCATTCCAAGAAAGCTCCAACATAGAGCCAAAAGAATCTGCATCCGGGCCAGAGATAGTCCCTGATGCCATCATATCTCCAACATTAATATTGCAACCATTTACTGTATGATGCGCCAATTGCTGTGCTACATTCCAGTACATATTTTTGAAATTGGAAGTGCTAACCTTACTGATCTTCTCATCTCCAGGCTGAATATAGGCTTCTAATTGAATATCGAAACTATGTGATTTATCACATTTCAAATAGTCCAAAACTTCAGGTTCCTGTACAGGGCTTTCTACTTTGAACCGCTCCAATGCCTCCAAAGTCACAACCCAAGGTGAGATCGAAGAGGCGAAGCTTTTCCCCAAAAATGGACCTAATGGCACATATTCCCAAGCCTGAATATCACGGGCTGACCAATCATTGAAAAGCACAAATCCAAAAATGTAGTCTTCAGCATCAGCAGTAGATACAGAATCTCCAAGTTTGGTGGCTTTACCTGTTATAAACGCTATTTCCAATTCGAAATCTAGCTTCTTACATGGACCAAATACCGGTGATTCAGATTCTGGATCCTTTGTCTGACCTTTTGGCCGGGTAATCGGCACTCCAGAAGGAATGATAGAAGATGCTCTACCATGATAGGCTACCGGAAGATGCTTCCAGTTTGGTAAAAGTGCATTTTCTGGATCACGGAACATCTTACCTACATTGGTAGCATGCTCCTTGCTGCTATAGAAATCTGTGTAATCCCCAATCTTCACCGGCATTAGCATGGTAGCTTCCTTTCGGTTTACCATCACTTTCCCCCTTGCCGAATGATCTCTAAGCTTTTCATTATCCGCCAAAAGCAAATCCTGAACACGCTCTCTGATTTTTTTGGTAATCGCTTTACCCAATCCAATCAGATCATTCAGAGACTCTTTTAGAAAGATTCCCTCGGGCAAAAACATATCCGAAAAGAATCCTTCCTGATCCAGAACACTCAAATCCACAATCTTGTCTCCGATTGCAATTCCTATACGTGAACTAAGTCTTTTATTCTGAAAAACCCCAAATGGAAGATTGTAAATGGTGAAATCAGAATTGTTTGATACTTCCACCCAGGTAATCAGGGTGTTGGTTGGGCTGTCGCTCATGGGTAAAAATCGTTGTGACTGCAAATTTAGCCTTTATGAATGAAATGAAAAGACCAAAACCACAAGTCTAAAAATTTCATTTTTCCGACAAGTGTATAAGTCATTGGTCACTTGATCTTTAACACAGTAGATCTAAATTGTAATTAATTCTCAATATTAAATATCAACCAATCATCAATTTCCATACTTCCAAAGCGATCTCTTTATTAACTTAGATTGAAACTGAAATCCTATCTAATGAAATCGAGCATGACACGCGTCACACGGAGGGATGATTATCTGTAAAGCGAGATTCCATCCCGTTTCCTTCGTCACGGGACAGGTTATGACCATTAAAAATCAAATTATAAACAGATGAAAAATCTATATCACATCTTCCTGACTCTCCTGCTGGTCATGGTCGTTTCTGTTACTTTTTCGCAAGAAAAAAGTATCATCGATCAGCTGGATGAAGTCGCTATTGTCGATCAGAAAGTCATGATGCCCATGCGGGATGGCGTACGCTTGGCTACAGATATTTACCGTCCCAAAGGCGAAGGAAAATATCCAGTAGTATTTTCCAGAACTCCCTACAACTTCAATACCTGGGGAAATGGAGAAATNTGCGGGATGGCGTACGCTTGGCTACAGATATTTACCGTCCCAAAGGCGAAGGAAAATATCCAGTAGTATTTTCCAGAACTCCCTACAACTTCAATACCTGGGGAAATGGAGAAATGAACACCCGCACCATGCAGACTGCGCTTTCTTGGGTGGAGAAAGGCTATGCCTATGTTGTCCAAAATGAACGCGGAAGATATTTCTCTGAAGGAGATTGGGACATTCTAGGTGTACCACTGACAGATGGATACGATGCATTCGAATGGATGTCCAAGCAAGATTGGAGCAATGGCAAAATAGGAACCCTAGGCTGCTCATCCACTGCTGAGTGGCAAATGGCTGTTGCCTCTCTGGATCATCCAGCCTTGACTGCTCTGGTTCCTCAGGGCTTTGGAGCTGGAGTAGGTAAAGTCGGAGACTTTTGGGAGCAAGGCAACTGGTACCGAGGAGGTGCCGGACAGATGCTTTTCACCAACTGGCTTTACAGTGTACAGCATGATCCAATGGCGCCAAAACTTCCAGAAGGCATCAGTCAAGCCGATTTGCTTAGACTTCAGCGTTTCTATGACATGTCTCCAGAGTATCCAAGAATTGATTCCAAAGAGGCTTTGAGCCATCTGCCAATTCAGGATATTATCAAAAATCAAAATGGCCCAATGGGAATCTATGAGGAGATGATCACCCGAAAGCCAAACGATCCCAAGTGGTTTAATGGTGGATTGTATCATGACGAAATGCCTTTTGATACGCCAAGTTTCTGGTTTGTGTCGTGGTTTGATGTGTCAGCTGGGCCAAACATTGCCCTATTCAATCATGCCAGAGAAAATGCAGTTTCTCAAATCGCCAGAGATAATCAGTACCTGGTAATTGCTCCGGTGATGCACTGCTCCTATACCCGCGCCACTGAAAACACGATGATAGGTGACTTGAATGTTGGAGATGCACGATTGAATTATGATGAGATTATCACAGCATGGTTTGACCTCTGGCTGAAAGGCGAAAAATCTGAAACCATGGAGGAAATGCCAAGAGTACAATATTACACCATGGGTGCCAACAAATGGCAAACTTCAGATGTCTGGCCTCCTGCCAATGCGGTGATGACTGAGATGTACCTGGATTCTGAAGGAAGTGCAAACACCCTGAATGGCGATGGTAAACTCACCTACAAAAAACCTAGAAAAGACAATCCTGACACCTTCCAATACGATCCGATGAATCCGGTGACTTCTTACGGGGGAAATGTCTGCTGCACGGGAAATGCCGTGGTAGGAGGTTCTTTTGACCAATCTGAGATGGAAAAGCGGGATGATATTTTGGTATATACTTCCGATGTATTGGAGGAAGGAATCGAGGTCTCTGGTTTTATCGAGTCCTACCTCTACCTTTCCTCAGATGCCAAAGATACCGATGTCACCATCAAGCTGATTGATGTACATCCTGACGGAAAAGCCTTCAATTTGGATGAAACCATTCAGCGTGTACGCTACCGAGAAGGCTATGACAAAGAAGTCTGGATGGAAGACGGCGAAGTGTATGAAGTAAAAATGACTCCAATGAGCACATCCAATTACTTCGACAAAGGGCACCGTATCCGCATCGAAGTCAGCAGCTCCAATTTCCCGCGATTTGACAGAAACCTAAATACAGGTGGTAATATCTACGATGAAACCGCAAGTGTTATTGCCACCAACTCAATTCACCATGGAGGAAAAAGTTTGAGTAGAATTGTATTGCCGATAGTGAAATAAGAACCATAAAAAAGAGATATTCTTAAAACTCGAAAACAAGGAGTTGAAATTAGCCTACTCCCCCTTTTTTAAAGGGGGCAAGGGGGATTTTTCCCGCCACTGTTCGTGGGGACACGAACAGGAAAAACACCACACCTCTGGATTGTGTCAGCACAAACAGGCTAAATCACATCGCCCTTGTTTGTGTCATCACAAACAAGCAAAACTAACTCGCCACAACCAACTTTTTTGCTCTTCAACCTAAAAAATTCACAGAATATTATACGGCAGGTTTGTGTGATCCAGAATTTAAAACTATTTCAACCTAGTTTTTTGGAAGATTCCGAGCTTAGAGATTATGTTTTATTTTTAAAGACTGCTCGTGTTAGCATTTTTGAGTATGATATCCCCCACTGAGCGTAGAATAAAGCTTTGATGCTGCTATGTGCAATTTGTAATTACACCTTACTATCAACATGAATTTGTAACTCTGATAGGTCTGGCTTCTGGAGAAGCAGCACAACTGAAAATCTGCGACCTCGCGGTTAAGAACCTTCTCAAGCTTTTGAAACTTAATTCCCATTCTCTTCCTTATTCAGTTTAGACAATAAGACACCAATCATGAGCAGAGGATTTGTAAAAGAAGATGATCAGGAAGAAACTCCTCTTGTACCGCCAAGAGCGGATTTACCGGATGGTGTCACCAACTATGTCACCGAAAATGGAATGGCGAAATTGCTCGCTGAAAAACAAGCGCTGATCGATGAGAAGTCTGATATAGATGCTGCCACCGAACAGGAAAAACGCATCGCTTCTAATTTCATCAGTGCAAAAATCAACTTGCTGGATGAGCGGATCTCCACTGCCAAAATTGTAGATCTGGACGAACAACCCAAAGAGGAAGTCCGCTTTGGGGCAACTGTCACACTCAAAATCGGAAATAGCTCAAAGTATCAAAGCTATCAGATTGTGGGTGTGGACGAAGCTGATATCTCCAAAAACAAAATATCCTTTATCTCTCCCATTGCCAAGATATTGATCGGGAAGAAAGTAGGTGAACAGGCAATCTTAAAGTTGGCTAAAGAAGATAGAGTTTTTAAAGTGATGGAAATCAGGTATTGATAGTTTACCAAAGATGGTTTTGATTTTTCCCAATCAGACACTAAGGATGGAAATTGGATTTCGGGATTACAAATCCCGAAAAGCACAATCCCTCTCTATCTTTAATAAGTCCAGCTTCTGGAGAAGCAGGACAACTCTAAAACTGCTTCCTTTGCGTTTTCCTCGGTTGGTGAGCTCGTCGAACCACCGCGACCTTTGCGACAAAAAAAGAATCAATCCACAATTGATCCGCCAATCATGCCTCCAAAATTGGCTTTTTCGCTATTTTTGCGCCTCAATTAATATCCAATTATGTCTATTGCCAGCAAATACGATCCAGCAGCTACCGAAGCCAAGTGGTACGCCTACTGGATGGAGCACAAGCTTTTTTCTTCGAAAGTTGATCATTCGAAAGAGCCCTACACCATCGTAATCCCTCCGCCAAATGTCACAGGCGTCTTGCACATGGGACATATGCTGAACAATACCATTCAGGATGTATTGATCCGCCGCGCAAGAATGCAGGGCAAAAATGCATGCTGGGTTCCCGGAACAGATCACGCTTCGATCGCAACTGAAGCGAAAGTTGTAAACATGCTGAAAGAACATGGAATCGATAAAAAATCCATTTCCCGTCAAGAATTCCTGAAATATGCATGGGAATGGAAAGAAAAATACGGAGGGATTATCCTGGAGCAACTGAAAAAACTGGGCGCTTCCTGCGATTGGGACCGGACGGCTTTCACGATGGATCCGGGATTAATTGATGCTGTTTTAACTGTATTTGTTGACTTACACAAAAAAGGAAAAATCTACCGTGGAATCCGTATGGTCAACTGGGATCCAAAAGGAAAAACCGCCCTGTCTGATGACGAAGTGATCACGAAGGAAATTGCATCCAAACTATACTACATCAACTATAGGATCGAAGGATCGGAGAGTGAATTCCTTACCATTGCTACAACCCGACCGGAGACCATCATGGCCGATGTGGCGATCTGTGTGAATCCAAATGACCCTCGATTTACTCATTTAAAAGGCAAGAAGGCTGTAATCCCATTAATCGACCGCGCCATTCCGATTATCGAGGATGAGTATGTGGATATGGAGTTTGGTACAGGCTGCCTAAAAGTAACTCCTGCCCACGATATCAATGATTATGAACTTGGGCTGAAGCACAAGCTTGAAGTGATCGATATCCTGAATGATGACGGAACACTGAATGAAAAAGCTCAGATTCTGGTGGGAGAAGATCGTTTTGTAGCCAGAAAAATGATCGGAAAGCGCCTGAAGGAAATCGATCAGTTAGAGAAAGTCGAGGATTATAAATCCAATGTGGGTCATTCGGAAAGAACGGATGCGGTGATCGAGCCGAAACTTTCTTTGCAGTGGTTCCTGAAAATGGATGAAATCACCAAGCCTGCACTTAGCTCGGTGATGGATGATGTGATCCAGTTGTACCCACCGAAGTTCAAGAACATGTACCGCTCTTGGATGGAAAATGTGCGCGATTGGTGTATATCACGTCAGCTCTGGTGGGGACATAGAATTCCTGCTTATCACCTTCCAAACGGAGAATTTGTAGTTGCAAAAACTGCTGAGGAAGCCCTGATAATCGCCAATGAGAAATTTGACAACAAATTCACCTTGGCGGATTTACAGCAGGACGAGGATGTATTGGACACCTGGTTTAGCGCATGGCTTTGGCCGATATCGGTTTTTGATACGGATGTCTTTTCTACCGGCAAGCCGAATGAAGAATTGAAATATTACTACCCAACCAATGATCTTGTCACTGCTCCGGAAATTTTGTTCTTCTGGGTGGCAAGAATGATCATAGCAGGCTATGAATACACTGGCGAAAAGCCTTTCAAAAATGTCTACCTGACTGGAATTGTGCGGGATAAATTGGGCAGAAAGATGTCCAAATCTTTGGGCAACTCTCCCGATCCACTGGATCTGATTGCCCAAAACGGTGCTGATGGAGTCAGAACAGGAATGCTCTTCTCCTCTCCTGCGGGAAACGATTTGCCATACGACGATAAACTCGTGGAGCAGGGAAGAAACTTTGCCAACAAAATCTGGAATGCCTTCCGTCTGGTTAAAGGCTGGGAAATAGATCCAAATCTGGACGGTTCCGCCAATGCTTCAAGTATAGAGTGGTTTGAAAACCGATTCAATCAAGCGCTGGTAGAAATCAATGAGCACTTTGAGAAATTCAGAATTTCCGATGCGCTGATGACTACATACAAGCTGGTGTGGGGAGATTTCTGTTCTTGGTATTTGGAGATGATCAAGCCAGAATATCAACATCCAATTGATCAGGCGACTTACGATAAGACGATTATGCTTTTCGAAGATATCCTGAAGATTCTGCATCCATTTATGCCTTTTATCTCGGAAGAACTATGGCATCAGATCAAAGAAAGATCAGTGGAAGAATCTCTGATTTTAGCTTCATGGCCTGAATCAAAAGCTTTTGACACAAGGATCATCGAGGAAGCCAATCAAGTCTTTGAAGTCGTTTCTCAGGTAAGAAACCTACGTGCTTCCAAAGGAATGTCGCCAAAAGAATCGCTTGACCTAACCATCAATGCTAAAAGCGAAGAGTTATATGGTCGATTCGAAGTAGTCTTGAATAAGCTGGCAAATCTGTCTTCATTGAACTTTGGAGAGAAAGTAGCCAATTCGATCAGCTTTGTAGTAAAGTCTGATGAGTGCTTTGTTCCTATGGGCGACTCGATCAATATTGAAGAGGAAAAAGAGAATATCCAGAAGGAGATCGATTACACCAAAGGCTTCTTGAATTCGGTGATGAAAAAACTCGGTAACGAGCGATTTGTAGCTGGTGCTCCTGCCCAGGTCATAGAAATGGAGCGTAAAAAACAAGCTGACGCTGAAGCCAAGATCAAGGCGTTAGAGGAGAGTTTGGCGAAACTAGGCTAGCACTTTGTAAATCCCGCAAAGGAGGCGCGATGGCGCAAAAAAGGCAGATTCATTGCAAAGTAGTTTGATACACCGCCCGATAATCATAGCACTGCTGTTTGGATCCCGATTATTATCGTGGATGTAATCCAAAACCAATAATTAAAGGAATTTGCAATTCCACATAGTACTGACTTAAGTCAAATCCAGTTTCTGAAGAAGCATAGTTAAATGGGGATCTAAGCTGTTCGTGATGACACGAACAGCGGCGAAAGTTCATTGAGGATTTAAGCCGTTGGTGATGACACCAACGGTGGCGATTCCGCATATCAGGTATTAGTTAAGTCCAGCTTCTGGAGAAGCAGGACAACCGCGTCCTCTGCGAAAACCTCCGCGCTCACTGTGGTTAAAAGCATAAATCAAAAGCCCGACTGAAATCAAATTCAGCCGGGCTATTTCTAGATTTAATCTGTTATTAAGCTGCGTTTCTCGCTGCATTTATAATCCCAAACATACTTCTCAAAATCAACTTTTGAAGTACTTCTGTAGACTTACCTGTTTCAAGGATTTTCTGAATAGCATATTGCTGCACAGTAATCAAAGGCAATACGATTCGTTCACGGATTTCAATTGACTTTTTAATCACCTTATTATCCCCCATCAATTCATCCATTGAAGACACTGCTTTGAGCTTCTCTATAGATCTAAGGTACTCATCATACATAATCTCCCAGAACTCACCATAGTTCTTATCATGCTTCAAATAAGCAGTAGCTGGATAGAAACACTTGGTAAGTGACTGCATAGAATTGCCAAGAAGTGCTCTGAAGAAAAGACTATTGTTGTATAGCTCTTTTAACTCACCCAATTTCCCTTTCTTTTCCAGAACCTCGACCGCAGCTCCAACTCCATAGAAACCCGGAATATTTTGCTTCATCTGCGCCCATGAACCCACGAAAGGAATCGCCCGAAGATCTTCAAATTTAAGACCTTCTCCCTTACCTCTTTTTAATGGTCTGGAACCGATATTGGTCATCCCAAAATACTTAAGCGGAGTCACATGCTCCAAATAAGGAACAAACTTAGGATGGCTTTTGAATTTTTTATAGGATTCATAAGCTTCACCTGCTAGCTCGTCGATCAATGCACGCTGCTCGGTATTTAGATTCTTGTCCGCACCACCGTAAAGATGGTTTTCCAATCCAGCACTGAGAAGTTGCTCAAAATTGTAAGTACAAGAAGCCTGCTTGCCGTAATTTGCTGAAATAGTCTGTCCCTGGATGGTAACCTGGATTTCAGAGTTTTCTACTTTTTCTCCTAAAGAAGCGTAGAAGTTATGCATGTTTCCTCCACCACGTGCAGGAGGTCCACCTCTACCGTCGAAGAAGACGACTTCTATCCCATTCTCTCTAGAGACTCTGGTCATCTCCTCTTTAGCCCTTAGAATAGACCAGTTAGCTTGAAGGTATCCACCATCCTTAGTTCCATCGGAGAAGCCAAGCATGATTGTTTGTTTATTCCCTCTGAATGCCAAATGCTCTTTGTACTCAGGAAGATTGTATAGACTTGTCATGATCCCCGGCGCTTCTGCCAAATCATCGATCGTCTCAAAAAGAGGCACAATATCCAACGGAAGATTTTCCTTTTCTGCGCCCATCGTCAGCTTTGCCAATTTGAAAACCTCCAATAGATGCTTTCTAGATTGACAATTTGAAATAATGTAGCGGTTGAGAACTTCTTCTCCACTCTCCTGCTGGATGGAGTCTATAACTCCAAACGATTGAAGTATTTCTTGATTAAACTCGTCTTGAAATGAGGATATCTCAGGGAGCTCGGTCAGTGAAAGGATTTGGGAGATTTGCTCATCTTCCGTTCCCTCAAGTTTCTTGCCTTGAAGCTGAAATATCTCCTCTATCAACGTATCATGCTTTCGGCTATCCTGACGCATGTCCATGCATGCGAAATGGAAACCGAAAATTTTGACTTTCAGAATAAACTGATCCAAAACATCTAAGAAAAGTCCTTCGTGATGCTTAATCAATCCTTCTCTGGCTGTTAGTAAATCACCAAGCAATTGCTCTTTGGTCTTATAGACCGGATCATTTTCAAACAAAGTAGCGTAAAGACCACGCTCAATATTAATCAGGATTTCTTCTACGTGCTTGAAGGTCAATCTTCTTCGCACTTTGCGGACATCTTTATAGTAGCATTTCAACACCCACTTTTTCAGGCGCGCTGCTACTTGCTCAGTAATGGTATGCGTCACAAATGGATTCCCATCTCTGTCTCCACCTGGCCAAAAGCCAACTTTTAGCAAACCTGGGTTTTCCCAGTCATGCAGTGGGATATTAAGAGACCCCAGTAGGCGGACCATAATATCTGAGATACTTTCATAGAAAATGTTTTCCAAAAACCAGATTAAGCTTACGGCTTCATCATAAGGAGTTGGTTTCTCTCTTTTGGTAAATCCTGTTTTACCCAATTGCTGCAGCAGAGAATTTATCTTGCCAATGTCATCCGCGCGGATTGCGTTCTCCAGATCGGTGATAATTGCCAAGACGTTGCCTGGATAGAATTGAGTAGGGTGAGCAGTTAGTGTGAGACGTACAGAGAAAGTCTTTAACTTCTCTACAAGCTCTTCCCGCTTGTTATCATTGTCTGTTCGGTCAATCAAAGCTTTGACTGTTCCTTTACCATTCAGATCATGGATCTTTTCATAGGCAGCATCCTCAATCGAATCAAATAACACGACCTGCCGCTCTACGTATTGGATCATCTGGAATAGCAAATCAGATCTCCTTTCTTCTGTGGAGTCTGGCATCAATTCATCGAAAAACCCTGCAATAATTTCCTTGGGAGTTAATCCTTTTTGGAAACCATTCTGACATGCCGACCCTAAAATCGGAAGCAAAGTTCCTGTACGGTAGATGTCATTGAAGGGAAGATCTAAAAATAAACTGTTGTAAATCGTGAAGCGCTTGGCTACTTGGGTATCATAGGTTTTATACATTATTCATCTTCCTTTTTAATGGTTAAGCAAATTAGTAAAAATTCTAAAAACTGAAATAACTATTGAGTATTCATTAACAAATAATCTCATTCTCTTCCTTTTTATTAACCAAATGACAAATTTATCAACAAAAACTCAAAACCCTTATTTCGGATATTTCAATATCTTTCTGATATGAAATCGAGCATGAAGCAGACGCCACACGGTGGAATGATTATCAACCATGCGAGATTCACTGCCTGACGGTAGGCAGGTCCCGAACAATCCCGATAACTATCGGGACGGGACAGACTATGTGGCCTTTGAAAGAAAATTATAAACACATGAAACGATCACTTTTACTAGCTGGACTACTAGCAATCTCTTTTGCCTGCACCACAGATAAAACTACCGAAATGACAGAAACACCTATTACTTACTCTTTTCTTGTAGGCACTTACACCGAGGAGGCAAGCCAGGGAATTAATCAACTTGATTTTACTCCTTCGGAGAATAGACTTGAAGTTCGGACAATTTTTCCCGGAATTCAAAACCCATCCTTTGTATTAGCGAATTCCTCTGAAGACAAGGTCTTCAGCTTAGAGGAAATAGACAATGTACCTGGTGGAAATATAATCAGTTTGACCCGCTCTAAAGAGAATCAAACCCTTTCCAAAATTAGCGAATTGCCTAGCTACGGTGATCACCCCTGCTATCTTGCACTCTCTCCAGATGAAGAGTTTCTGACTGTAGCAAATTATAGTGGTGGTAGTTTCAGTGCCTTTAAGATTGGAGACAATGCAGAATTAATGCACCTTCAGACTATTCAGCATGAAGGTAGCAGTATCAATCAAGACCGACAAAATTCTCCACATGTACATAGCACAGTATTTAGCCCAGATGGTAAATTTTTACTTGTGGCAGACCTAGGCACGGATCAGGTGTATGTGTATGATTTTGATGCAACTGCAAAAGAGCCACTCACCCTAAACAATGCATTTAAAGCCCAGCCTGGAGATGGCCCCAGACATTTGGTCTTTTCATCTGATGGATCTGAGGTTTTTGTGGTGGAAGAATTAACGGCTGTATTGGCGGTATTTGATTTCAAAGACGGAAATCTCACTCCTAAGCAACGGATCTCCCTAGTTGCAGATAATTATGAAGGGGAAGTCGGAGCTGCTGAAGTAAGAATTTCCCCTGACGGCAAGAATATTTATGCATCCAATCGTGGAGATGCCAACAGTCTTTCGGTTTTCGCAAAGAAAAATGACGGAAACTATTGGCTGATCCAACAGGTAAGTTCCGGAGGTGTAATGCCACGTAATTTCAACCTCACCGCTGATGGTAAATATTTACTCTCTGCCAATCAAGCAAGTAATGACATTGTAGTTTTTGAACGGGACGAAGAAACGGGGGAACTAAACCTAACGTCCTGGAAAGTGGAAATAAACAAACCTGTTTACCTCTTCAGACTAGATGACTAAGAAGGTTCTTCCCAGGCTGTGACTGGATTGTAAAGTATTTTACCTCTATCTACTTCCAAGGGAGATTCTAAATTGTTCTGATACAATTTCCCTGTACCAAGTCCTTGCGGAATCTTAGCACCCAAGCTATCTGAAAGTTGAGCGATAGCATTCAATCCAATGTTACTCTCCAGAGCCGAGGTCATCCACCAGCCAATCTTTCGAACCTCAGCCAGTTCAATCCATTCTTTGGTTTCCAATATCCCACCAAGTAATGTTGGCTTTAGAATGATATGTTGAGGCTGGATTACATCAAGAAGTTCAGCCTTATTTTTCACTCCTATCAATTCCTCATCAAGTGCGATAGGTAGCGGAGTGGCTACGCAAAGTTGCTTCATAGCTTCCCAATTCCCAGCTGCAATTGGTTGCTCTATGCTATGCAAATCATAGTTGGCTAATTCCTGCAGTTTGCTGAGTGCGCCATCTTTCGAAAATGCGCCGTTTGCATCTACACGAAGCGTAATTTGTTCTTTGGAAAAGCGAGCTCTGATGTAATCAAGCAGATCCAATTCTTGCCGAAAATCAATTGCACCAATCTTCATTTTGATACAGTCAAAGCCCTGTCCCAGCTTTTCATTGATCTGCTCCAGCATAAAGCCTTTTTCTCCCATCCAGATCAATCCATTGATAGGAATAGACTTTTCCCCTTCAAAAAACTCACCACCAAGAATCATCTTTTTACCGCCATTCATCAGATCAAGAATCGCTGTTTCTAACCCAAACCTGATGCTTGGCAATTCAAAGGGAATAAGTTCTTGTAGCTGTTCTAAAACCCCTCCTTCAGATTTATTCCAATTTACGTTCGAAATTCCCTTAAGCGTGTGCTGAAGTATCTGCTCAAAATCAGGACGATCATCCAAGCTCAATTTCACCAAAGGGGCAGCTTCGCCCCAACCTATTATTTCAGGATGGCCTGAATAAAAAACTTTGATCCAGTAAACATCCTTAGTCTTCAAAACTCCTCTGGAAGTACCTGCATCAAACTTAAAAACCAATGTTCGCTTGAGGTAGTCAAAGGTAATTTTAGGAGAATCGGTCATGGATTAAGAATAGTTTTGGAAGGTACTTGAAATGAGTTGGGCTATATTTGCAGGCAGAATTACACCTAGTTATGCAGATCCCAGCAATTGATTTAAGCGAGTACGAATATACATTACCCGAAGAAAAAATCGCGAAGTACCCTTTGGCAAAGCGCGATGCCTCGAAACTTTTACACTACAAAGATGGTCAGATTTCACATCTGAACTTTAGCAACCTTCCAGATTTGCTTCCCGCAGACACCTTGCTTGTGTACAATGACACCAAGGTAATTCCAGCTCGATTGATTTTTCAGAGGGAAACTGGAGCAAGAATTGAGATTTTTCTCCTTCAACCAATTTCTCCTACGACAGTGATCCCAGAGATTATGCTTGCCAAGCATCCAGTGATTTGGGAAACTATGATCGGGAATGCTAAGAAATGGAAAGATGGAGAAATCCTAAAAGGCCTGATTCTTTTCAATGGTAGTTCGATAACTCTTCAAGCCAAATTATTTGATCGGGAGACACGTCAAGTGGAATTCTCCTGGGACAATCCTGAGGTCGCTTTTGTAGATGTGGTAGAAGCAAGTGGTGAGGTTCCACTTCCTCCATACTTGAACCGCAAGCCTATCGAAGAAGACAAATCAAGGTATCAGACAGTGTACTCGGAAAAAGAAGGTGCTGTAGCTGCTCCCACTGCCGGACTTCACTTTACTCCCGAGATTTTCGATCAGTTGAAATCTAAAGGCATCAAAGAAGCGCAAGTAACGCTGCATGTGAGTGCAGGTACTTTTCAGCCGATCAAAGCCAGCGAGATCACTGAGCATCCTATGCATAGCGAACAAATCCACATCAATCGAGAAACAATTGAGCTTATCTTATCAAACTTAGGAAAAGTCGTAACTGTAGGAACTACCTCCGTGCGAACACTGGAAAGCTTGTATTGGTACGGCGTAAAGTTACTTGAAGGAAGAGGCGAGGATTTGAAAATCGAAAAGCTATTTCCATATGAAAGCAGAGAAAGTTTGCCATCGGCTAAGCAAGCTTACGATGCCATTCTAACTTATATGAAAGAAACTGGCCTTCAAACAATCATGGGAACCACTGAGATCTTTATTTTCCCTGGTTACAGATTTAAGATTGTCAAAGGGCTGATTACAAATTTCCATCAACCAGGCTCTACCCTTATCTTGTTGATAGCTACGATCCTTGGCGAAGATTGGAAGCGAGTTTATACCGAAGCCTTGGCAAATAAGTATCGCTTCTTAAGTTACGGAGATAGTAGCTTACTCTGGATAGAATAGTCTTCCAGAAACAAAAGTCTTTAACGGCCTGAAAATAGAGCCCTAAACTCGATTTAAGCCATTTGAAGGCTGAATTCGGAGAACTCAGAATAGTCAATCTCTTTGACCATAATGATCATGGCATTTGCAAATTCTTGCTTGCAAGCTTGAACTTCATAAGCATAATAAAGATCATTAGTCACAGAAATTTCTAAAGAACCGAAAAAACGAAAAAGTTCTTCTTGGGAATTAGAACGGATGATTACGCATCCATTGTTAGCGTAACATTTCTCAATCAAAAAGTTCGCAGCAGAGGTTTGGATTTTCATAGTAGTTGGCTTTAAATAAAAATCAAATTTAACCACTACATATTAAATATATATACCCTATACAGGGTATTTTTCACTTTTCCAGAAGTTAACTGTCAAATTATTTTATTTGATTTTCAGACTATTAGACAAAAAGATTTGATCATAAAATTCCTATCTGCTAATGATTTGTTTAAATCTGATCATTTGACTTATATTTGCATCGATTTACAACATGGATGAGACTTAAAATGAGTCAAAAATCCATAAAATTATCGGAAGGATGATTTTGTAAAACGAAAAACGAAGCCAAATAAAAATATCTAGAGAGTTGGATGAGTGGCTTATCCCGATAGCTATCGGGACAGCAGTTTGCTAACGTTCAATCTAGAGAAATTAAAAAAAATAGAGAGTTGGGTGAGTGGCTTAAACCAGCAGTTTGCTAAACTGTCGTACGTGTCAAAGCGTACCGGGGGTTCGAATCCCCCACTCTCTACCATTAAAAATCTAAAAACTAGCGAGTTACAATTCAAAAAATTGTCAACTCGCTTTTTTTATTTCCAAAAATGATCGTAACTAACTGATTTACTCGTGAGAGTACCACATGTAAAAAGTGTCTTTGTAGCCTTTACCCGTGGACAACCCCCTATAATTTTCATAGTTGCCTGTAATTCCAGTGCGTCATTCGTGTAGTTCATTTACTCGAAGGACGCACTGAGATTGTTATAGATTACTGATTTACAACATATTCAATAGATGAGCATCTTGTGATTTAGAACTTGTATTCCGAGTTTTGTTTAATCTAACGGTTTTACAAATATTGGTTGGGCCGTTATATATGAAATATCCTTCAAACAGATATTTTGGTTCGAAAACCAAATCCCGAATGTAAAACAATCTAGCCATTTGTTATTTGTGCTGAAGGCGACTGGCATTTAGTAAAAGTGTATCTTCATTCCTTCGTGTGTTGCTTTAAATCCCAAGTCTTCGTAAAATTTAATTGCTTCTGAGCTTTTTTGTCTGTTGTCAGTTGTAGCAAATGTGCATTCCGTTCTTTCGCTCTATTGATTGCCCATTCAAACATTTTTTTTCCAATACCAAGTCCTCTTTTATCTTTTCTAATCCTCACAGCTTCTATTTGTGCTCTTATTCCCCCCTGATAGGTCAGATACTGAATAAAAGACAATTGCAGAGTTCCTATTATTTCAGAATCCTCGTTTTCAACAACAATTAATTCTTGATTTTGGTCAGCATTTATATTGTCAAAAGCATTAAGATATTCAGTTGGTAATGGTGTTTGAAAATTTTCTCTATTTTTTTTCAAGTTCATCATCCGCGATCATTTCCACAATTAGCGAAGCATCGTTTCTTGTTGCTTTTCTAAATTTCATTTTTAGTTTAGTTTCTTCCGCCCAATTGCCTTTGGCCAATGTTAGCGGTTCGTTGTTTATTGTCTGATTTCAAAATTCCCTTTCCTGATAGGGTAATCCTTTTTGATTTTCACAGTATGTCTTCAAACTATAAAGAAACATTGCCCAGTTATAACCACACCATCGATAAAAGTCTGCTCGCTCTTTCCAATCAAAGTGTTAAGAATTACTGTTGTGCTATTATCTTTTTCTATAAGTTCAAAAGATACTCCCGTTCCTATCCATTCTTCATCTAATGCCACACATTTCCAAACGACCTTGCTGTTTTCTTTCAGTTCAATTGCCGTCAAGCAATATGTACTGTTTTTTCAATTGTTTCCCGAGACCTTCCACCGTCCAAAAAAGTGTCAATGTAGTCTGCTAAATCGGAGTGAGGTCTAATCTGGGTGTAAATCATATTTCTTGTCTGTCAGGGTGACTCGCCCTGAAAACGGGAAGGATATGATCCTCCCCCAAGACTACTTCCCTGTCAATCTGAAAGGACCTTCAGCATGGGTTTTATGTTCTGATTCACTCTGAATAAGTTGTGTGGGTCATATTTATTCTTAATTGCTTCAAGTCGTTCATAATTATCTCCATAAGCAGCCCTCACCCTACTTTCTCCCTCATCCATCATAAAATTAGAATATGCTCCTCCTGCCGAATAAGGATGCAATGCTTCCCAATAATCTTTGCACCATTTTGTAATTGTATCTGCATTTGAAGGATCCGGGTCAACCCCAACAATTACTCCTGCATACTTGGCATCTCTGTAAGCCCATGCTGTTGCGTCTTTTGCCACTCTGCCGGCAGCTCCACTAATTGGATACAGGTGCATTTGAGAAAGGGGTGTTGGTATCTTTGATCCAAATTCTAAATGCTTTGCCCTGACCTCGGGGCCTAAGTCATTAAAAAAATCAGCCCTCCAATACCATTGCAAACCGCGAGGAAACAACCCATCAAATAAAGTCTGGACAGAAGGGTAAGGCATTTCACCCACATGCTCAAATAAAGGATTCATTGCCAGGATCGGCTCGAACGCTTCTTTTGCCTTAGCCATGTCTCCGGTATAACACCATACTATTCCACAGAATTGTTTGTTATGTAGATGCTCAGGAAATGGCGCTCCCGGAATAATCAACGTTGCGATGAAACCATTTAAATCGTCTGGTGCACTATTTATAAAGTCTTGATACCATTTCATTATTTCTTCTGTTTTTTCAATTGGCCACAAGGTTGGGCCTCCAAAAACAGTTTTTACCTTATGCGCCTGAAATTTAAAGGAGGTTACAATTCCAAAGTTTCCACCTCCGCCACGAATGGCCCAAAACAAATCACTATTCTTTTTGGCACTTACCGTAACAAAAGAACCATCTGCCAATACCATATCAGCTTCCAATAGGTTATCTATGGTAAGTCCATATTTTCGTGACAGATGACCTACACCACCGCCGAGGGTTAATCCCCCAACACCGGTTGTAGAAATAATTCCTGCAGGAATTGCAAGCCCAAATGGATGCGTGGCATGATCAACTTCCCCCCACAGGTTTCCTCCTCCAACTCTGACGGTGTCATCAGAAGTATCAACACGAACAAATTTAATTCCCGACAGATCAATTACTAATCCATCGTCACAAGCACCTAAGCCGCCACCATTATGGCCACCACACCTAATAGCTACCAATAAATTATTTTCTCTTCCAAAATTTACGGAAGCCATAACATCTGTATCGCTCCGAGCATCCCATATGTTTTGGATTAGGAATTTCAGAGAATCGGTTTAGGTCTGTGCTGCTTCCAGTTTGAGGGAAGAAGTTGGTACAGGTCTTTTTGTTTA
>NZ_JAXRUT010000031.1:0-61828 GCF_035156405.1 Algoriphagus aurantiacus
CTCGAACACAAAGGTCACGGGTTTGCTTACTTGGTGCAAGTCTCCAGACTTGAACCTAAAATAAGGCAGTCTCCCGACTGCTGTCACCATGTTCTGTGTCGCACAGACCACTCCTAATTCCCTTCTTCCTTGCTTTTTCTTCCCAATAGTTTGCCTTTCAAGAAATCCGAAAATTCCTTCCTTGATTTGGGATTAGTGAAAACTGAGCCGAGTGTATTTAAGAAATGGTTAAAAGACATCTCTTTCTTTTGTGTTGGGAAAACAGATTTTTCACTTGCTTTGGAATCGATCTCAGGAAGTTTTGGGCTTTCTTCAGAAGGTTTTGGGATTGGTACAGAATCCTCATTGGGCTTATGGCCGACCAGATCATCCGCTTTTTCAAAGCTATTCTTCGACCTTTCTTGATATCCTAGTTTCTCTTCAACCAACCCCTTATTGTTATGAGAAACGGCATCCTCTGGATCTAACTCAATGGCTTTCTCATAGTCTGCAATTGCCCCTTCCAAATCTCCGATTCTATCTTTCAAATAGGCGCGACTACTGTATCGATAGGGATTTTTAGGGTCTAGATTAGCTGCTCTGTCAAGTTCAGAGAGGGCTTCCTCATTTCTTTTGAGCAAGTGCAATACCACTGCACGATCAGAGATGAAGTCTGTATTGTAAGGTTCCAAAGAAGTAATTAGGTCAAATTCCACCAATGCTTCCTCAGTTCTCCCAAGTCGGGAAAGTATACGTCCTCTACTTAGATGAATCTGTGGCTGATCTGGAGTCGCTTTCACCAATCCATCAAAAATGGCCAACGCCTCCTCAAATTTCCCTGATTTGTATAATTCAATTCCTTTTTCGAAACTCATATTCTTTTCATTTTTTACCGCAAAGTGCGCGGAGGTTAACGCAGAGGGCGCAAATTTTTTCTTACGGCTAGTTCAAGTCTTCAGACTTGGACTTATCATAATGCAGTCTCCTGACTGCTCGTTAAAAGCTGTTACTCTTACAAAGACAAAGTTAAGCCCTGAATAGTTTACCAAAGAATCTTTCCTTGGTTTTTGCAGGCAAATGGATAGGGCTGTTATCTTTAAGGCCTGAGATTATTCTGAATTTATGCCCCAACAACCACAAGCTGTACTTAAAGATCTGAAAGCGAAAAAGTTTGCTCCCATTTACTTTTTGGATGGGGAGGAACCATATTTTATTGATCAGATTACAGAATTCATAGAGAAGAATGCGATTGCAGAGCATGAGCGAGGATTCAATCAGGTTGTGTTGTATGGAAAAGACTCAAATGTCGGGTTGATACTCAATAATGCGAGAAAATTTCCAATGATGGCAGACCGACAAGTGGTGATCATCAAAGAAGCTCAAAGTCTTGCTGATTTGGGAAAAGAGGATATGCAAAAGCTCCTCATCAGCTACGTTCAAAACCCGCTTCCAAGTACGATTTTGGTGTTCGCTCATAAGTATAAGAAGCTTGATGGAAGAAGCGCACTTTATAAGGAACTAGATAAGAAAACGGTCTATGTGCGCTCAGATAAAGTCAAGGATTACAAGCTGACGGATTGGATAGAAGGATTTATCAAAGAAACTGAGCACTCCATTGATAATCGTGCAGCGCAGCTTCTGGCGGATTCTATCGGGAATAATTTGGAAGTGCTTTCCAATGAAATAGGGAAGATGCTGATCAATTTTCAGAATCCTACGAAAATCACCAATGAGCACATTTCCAAGTATATCGGTATCAATAAGGATTACAATAATTTCGAGTTTTTGAAAGCGATAGGCTTTAAAGATGTAGTAAAGGCAAATAAAATCATCCATTATTTCATTCAAAATCCCAAGGCGAACCCTGTGATTCCTATGTTTTCACTGATGTTCAACTACTTTACCAGAATTGCTCTGATCCATCAGGCGAAGAAATCAGGAGCAACAGAACAACAACTAGCCAGCCTTTTAGGACTACCTCCTTTTGTAGTCAAAGAATATATGGTAGCATCCCGAAACTACAATTTGGGCAAGGTAATTGATGTGTTCACATACATCAAAGAGGCAGATCTTCGTTACAAAGGAGTTGACTCCGGAAGTCTGAGCGAAGCCGAAAACCTCCGCGAGCTTGTTTACAAGATTTTGCACTGATTACCTAAGCCACTCTATGAAATCGAGCATGTCGAAGGCGACACACAGAGGGATGTTTATAAATCCTGCGAGATTCCATATGGCCATTGAAAGTCAATTATAAACATATGAAATATCACCTTGTGCTCCTTGCGAGCCTTGGACTTAGTTTGGAGGCGTATTCCCAGTCTACCCTCTATCAGACCAGTCCACAACAGAAGCTAGATCACAATCTGGAGCTTTTTGATAAGCAGCTTTTTTCGGCAAGCATTTATGACAATACAAGACTGCTAGAAAAACCTGTAAACTCTGGCCAAGCAAAAAATGCCGAATTGAATCGTGCCATGGCTGCTTTACAGCTGGAAAGTCCTGATGGGCCTGGCTTGATGAAAAAGTATATCTATGATCATGGAAATGATCCTTCAGTGACCACGGCAGGATTGTATCTGGGAGATCATTTTTTCTTCAAAAGAAATTTCGCAGAGGCAATTGATAGCTATAAGTTGGTCGATGCAGAAAAACTTCCTGTGGAAAACCAGGCTGAGGTGCTTTTCAAGCAAGGCTATTCGCATTTTCAGCTCAACCAGTATGCGGAAGCAGCTCCTTATTTCGATGCGGGCAAAGCGCTAAACCAACAGGCGAGTTTTGATTCCTATTACTACAGTGGCTTTATCGCAATGGAAAATGGGAACACCTCAAAAGCCATTTCAGATCTTCAGACTGCATCACAATCTCCATACTATGCCAATAAGGTTCCTTATCTATTGGCTGCCCTTTATTATAAGCAAGGCAGTTATGATGAGCTGATAAGTTATGCTGAGCCCAAATTGACAAATGGTCAAAATCTTGAGAAAAGGGAAGTGATCTATTTGTATTTGGCTGAAGCTTATTATGCGAAAAAGAACTTTCCAAAAGCGGCAGAAAACTACGATGCTTACATCAATTCCCGCAAAGGGGAATTGGGAAGAGAGGAAATCTATAAAGCTGGGATTTCCCAGTTTGAAATCAAAAACTATCAACGGGCTACTGATTACCTTAAAGTATCCGCATCCGCAACTGATGAAATAGGCCAAGCTTCTAGTTATTACCTTGCTCAAGCATATTTGAAGCTGGAGAATTATCAGTTCGCTTCCACAAGTTTCCAGTCAGCCTCTAAATCTGACTTTAATCCATCCATTAAGGAAGAATCCATTTTCAATTATGCTAAAGTGAATCTTCAGAAAGGTAGTTTCCAGTCTGCGGTTACTGCTTTGGATGAGTATGTAGAATCCTATCCCTCAGGAAAATATAGGGTAGAAGCTGAGAATTTGCTATCTGAAGCTCTTGTAAATACCAACGATTACCTTCGTGCTATAGAGCAGATGGAT
Organism: Algoriphagus aurantiacus; assembly: GCF_035156405.1. Taxonomy (NCBI): domain Bacteria; kingdom Pseudomonadati; phylum Bacteroidota; class Cytophagia; order Cytophagales; family Cyclobacteriaceae; genus Algoriphagus; species Algoriphagus aurantiacus. The sequence goes on from NZ_JAXRUT010000031.1 coordinate 3,477, forward strand.
AAAATATCCAATAAGTCACCTAGAATTCAAGATGCTTATCAGAAAGTGGCTTTTTACCAAGCTATGGTGTATTATCGTGATCAGAAATGGAATCCAGCCTTGGCTTATTTAGATAAATCACTGAAGTTTCCTGTAGATAAAAGCTTGGTTTTAGACTCTTATTTTTGGAAGGGGGAAATCAATTCTGCTTCAGATAATTTGCCGCAGGCGATCAAGGCATACGAATCAGTTCTAAGCAATCGTCCATCAGGCACCAATGGCACTGTGACCAAAACCTATTACGGACTTGGCTATGCCTACTTTAATTCCCAGCAATATCCAAAAGCGGAGGAGCAGTTCAGGAAATTCACTGAAAACAGACAAATTGTTGCCAATAAGCAGCAATACGACGATGCGATATTGAGGCTGGGGGATTGCTATTATGTTCAAAAGAAATTTGGAGAAGCGGCTTCCACTTTCCAGCAAGCAATCAATGAAGGGAATTCAGGAGTAGATTATGCTTATTACCGATTGGCAGTAGTACAAAATTTCCAGTCCAGAAATCAGGAAGCTTTAGGACAATTGGATGTGCTGATCTCGCGCTATCCGAATAGTTTGTATTTGGAAGATGCACTTTATCAGCGTGGACAGATTTATATGGAAGAGACTAGCTATCAGGCGGCTTCTGTTTCATTCTCAGATTTATTAACTAGTAAGCCTAATAGTCCATTTGTTCCTTATGCACTAGAAGGTAGAGCTGTTGCAAATTTTTCGCTTCAAAATTATGACCAGACGATTCAAGATTACAGTACGATCTTAAATAACCATCCGAATTCCGAGAACTCGGAAACTGCATTAAAAGGCCTTCAAGAAACATTGGCTCTTCAAGGAAGATCTGGAGAGTTTTCTGACTATTTAACCAAGTACAAAGGGGCGAACCCGAGCAGTGGAAGTGTTCAATCCTTAGAGTTTGAAGCTGCGAAAGGAACCTACTTTGATAAGAATTACACTCAGGCAATACGAGGCTTCGAAAATTACTTGAAAAATTATCCTCAGTCAGCCCAACGAGCGGATGCACTCTACTTCTTAGGAGATAGCTACATGCAGGCTGGTGAGACGGATAAAGCCTTAGCACAATTCAAAACACTGGAAAGTGAGCCTGCTTCTCCTCAGCGAATTCGTGCTATGCAGAAGATAGGGGTGATAGAACTGGAAAGAGGAAATTTTGCGCAAGCCATCCCATATTTAGAAACCTCTGTCCAAAATGCCCGCAGCAAACCTGAAGAAGCAGAGGCTGTGCAAGGGTTAATGATTGCCAATTTTGAAACCAAAAAATACCAGCAGGCAGTTACACAGGCTGAGCGTTTAGCTACACTGGATGGTGTTATTCCTGAATCTTCCCCTAAAGCCTTGCTTATTAAAGCAAAATCACAACGTGAATTGAATCAAAAGCCACAGTCTGAACTGACTTTGACAGCTTTGGTCAATGATTACAAAACAGAGCAGGGAGCTGAGGGGCTTTATTTATTAGCCTTCGCGTTGCAGGAAAAGGGTGAAGTGACCCAATCCAATGAACTGATATTTGATCAGTCAGGCCCATTTGTCAATTATGACTATTGGTATGGGAGGATCTTCTTGCTTTTGGCAGACAACTACGTGAAAAGCGGGGAGGAATTCCAGGCGAAAGCGACTTTGGAATCTATCGTAGAGAATTCTACCAATGCTGAAATCAAAGAAATGGCACAATCCAAACTTCAAACCCTTAACTAGACCATGAAAAAGTTAGCGAAAACTATCCTTTTGACAGGGATTATCGGTTTGACATCCGGATGGGCTTTTTCCCAAACCCAACAAAGAGGAGCTGTCACCGATCAGGAATTTGTGATCCGAAAAGATCGCGTACTTACTGTACCGGTTCAACCTAGGATGTATGAGAAATTACCAGTGCTACCCAAGCCTACAGAGTTGAATGAATATAATTACCTGGTGACAAGCTACCCCTTGAATCTGAAACCATTGGATTTGAAGGCGGAACCCTCACAGAAAGTCTACAGCCCTGAGCGACTTGACCTATATCCTGGCTATATCCGAGCTGGCTATGGTAATTTTGCTTCTCCGCTATTGGAGGCTAGATACATGGGGATAGACATCGCAGACTTCAATTATTCCTTGCAGTTAAATCATCAGAGCTATGGTAAAGGCCCTGTTTTAGCAGAGGAATCAAAGGAATCCCACACTAACCTTGGGTTTGACGGAAGTTACTTTACTGATCTTTTTGAGGTCTTTGGTGGAATCAAATGGAATCAGGATAGTTTCCAGTTCTATGGCTTAGATCCAAATCATCTCCTAGATGATAATGGTCAGTTTACTGGATTTGATGGTAATGTACTTAGTGCAATAGAGGTGAAAGCTGGAATTCGCGAGCTTGAGAAAGTAGGGCCGATCTCTTATGAAGGTCAATTGAATTTTAGAAACTTCACGGATAGCTACATGGTTAAGGAAAATCAATTTGGAGCAGAAGCAAGCCTGACATTTAGACCTACAGTTGATTGGGCCGGAAAAGTTGGATTATCCTATTTTACTACAAATCCAGAAGATCTGACCTATTCATTAAAGAGAACTTATTTTGCTGTCCGTCCAACAATTTCTTACAAATACGAAGCGTTTAATTTCACAGCTGGCTTAAATCTGGTTTCAGAAAATGACTCTCTAGAGAATAAATCAAGTGATTTTCATGTTTTTCCTGTGCTCAAAGCAAGCTATCAATTCGCTGAAGAATTTGGCTTTTTCGGAGAATTTTCTGGTGATGTTCAGCGAAATACCTATTATAGTTTTGTGAATGAAAATCCATATTTGGGCCCAAGCGAGCAACTGCTTAATACAGTTCAGAATTACAAGATTGAAGGTGGGATAGAAGGTCAGTTTCAAGGGGCATTCAGCTATAGAGCTGCTGTTAATGTGAGTCGTTACAATCAGATGCACTTCTTTGTTAATAATTATACCAATAACCTAGTGACGACGGATTCTGCAAGATTTAGCCTAGTGTATGATGATAAAACCACGGTCTATAATATCAATGCAGAGTTGGGGTATAAGTTCTCGGATATGTACTCCCTTAATGGAAGATTGGATTTATATCAGTATGATTTGAGCACTCAGGCTGAAGCTTGGAATAGACCGATTTGGGAACTGAGTGTAAATAATCAGTTTACTCCAATTGAACGATTAATCGTACAGGCAAATCTTAACTTGATGGGCGGAATAAAAGCCCGTGGGACTGATTTCAGCGACACAACAGATCCTGGGCCTTATGATGTAGTTAAATTAAAAACCATTGCTGATTTGCAACTTAAAGCAGATTACGGCATCACAGATAGAATCTCCATTTTTGCCGAAGGCAATAATCTCCTTAACGGCAAAAACATGCGTTGGCTAAACTATCCTGTAAGAGGTATTCAGTTTATAGGAGGAGCTTCTTTTAAATTTTAAGATTGTTTGAGGTTTTGGGTTGGGGTTTAAGCTCAATTCATTTAGTTTCGTAACATTCCCCGAAAGCAATGAATGGTAAACCCGCAGATGATAAGTATTGGACTGATCCTAAAGATTATGGACTTCCATATGTAAAAGTTGTTCCTTTGGCTCAAGCCGGGGCACCAAAGAAAGAGGAGGAAAAAATAGTCCCAATAGACGTAGCTGAAGTTAAAAAGAGAACTATACAGGCTGCAAAACCTACAGTGGTTGGAGCTGAAAAGGTTGCTTCAGCAAAACCCCAATCAGAAGCTAAGAAATCCAGTAATTCCTGGATTTGGATAGCGGCTATCTTGGCTTTAGCTGTAATTTCAGTGATTATCTGGCAGATGAATAAGTCTGTAGTTCCTGCTTCTGGTAAGGTTGTAGCCTTAGAAGATTTGTCAAGTGAGGAAAAGGATGAAATAACCATCAATTCTACCCCAAGTGAAGAAACGCAAATGCCTGATAATCAAAAATTTATTTCAGATTCTCTAAGTTCTGTTTCTACGACACCTGAATCAGCCCAAACTGGTACAACTATTGCGTCTACGGAGTCTGGGACTTTGGTTCGAGTTACAGAAAAAGCGGATCGACCTCAATTCTATATTATCGTGGGAAGCCTTCCCAATGAAGCTATGGCTTTGAAGGAAGCAGAGCAATATAAGAATAGGGCGGAGACCATTTACCTGATTTTGCCATACGAAGATGCTACTAATTATCGTTTGGCTATAGGGACTTCAAGAGGCTGGACAGCCATCAATGAAGAACTTGCTCGTGTCAAAGACCAGTACACGGAAGATTTATGGATTTTGAAATATTAATATGATTCTACTTCAAACGCTCTCTACAGATACTCTTTCTGCAGCAGACAACCTAGCGATGGGTGCCACCAAAGATAACATTGGTCTTCTTGATCTTTTAATCAAAGGCGGATACATGATGGTTCCGCTTTACTTATTGTTCATTCTTGCAATTTTTATCTTTGTAGAAAGATTGATCACACTCAATAAAGCTTCCAAACCTTCCTCATATCTCATGGATCAGGTAAAAGTATTGGTTCAAAGCGGTCAGACTGAAAAAGCGAAAATCCTATGTGCGGGAGAGCATACACCGGTTGCAAATATGATTGCCAAGGGAGTAGATCGTATTGGTTCCCCGCTTAAGAATATTGAAGTTGCTATCGAGAACGTTGGTAAAATCGAGATTTATAAGTTGGAGAAAAACTTGAATCTCTTGGCTACTGTGTCAGGTGCAGCGCCTATGATTGGTTTCTTGGGAACCGTTGCAGGTATGATTCAGGCATTTATAGCCATAGCACAAGAGGAAGGAATGGTTTCTCCAAAACTTCTTTCAGAAGGTATCTATGAAGCAATGATCACCACTGCCGCAGGACTTGTGGTAGGTATTATTGCTTACCTGGGTTACAACTATCTAGTATCGAAGGTGTCGAAGTTGGTACATAATATGGAATATTCTTCGATAGAATTTATAGACTTGCTTCAAGACTAATACTATGGGACTTCAGGCTAAAAATAAAGTAGATCCAGCATTTAGCATGTCATCGATGACAGATATTATATTTCTGTTGTTGATATTCTTCATGCTTACTTCTTCCTTCATCACGCCTTCAGGTTTGCCTGTGAATTTACCTTCCAGCGAGACTTCAGACATCATTATGCAGGAAGTTACCGTTACAGTGACTAAGGATCTTAAGTATTCTGTAAATGATAGGATCGTCCCAAGGGAACAAATTAAGGGAGAATTGACTTCTCTACTAAAAGATAAGAAAGGTCAGGTAGTGTTGCACATTGATAAAGATGTTCCCGTAGAGTATTTGGTGGAGATCGGAGGAATTGCAGCAGGACTTGAGGCAAATGTATCTATAGCGACAAAACCATTCTAAAAAGAAATGGAATACTGGAATGCAGAGAAAATAGAGAGCGAAAGCAAAAAGAAATCGTGGATAATCACCATTATCTTCAACGTGTTGCTTTTGATTGCGCTCTATTTTATCGTGGTTTGGAAGCAACCCGTTCCACCTTTACCTACATTCGGTTTGGAGCTTAATCTTGGTTTCACACCGACTGGTTCTGGTGAAAGGAATAGTCCAGTTGCTCCATCAGAAACTCCAACCCCGGTAGTAGAAGCAGCAGCTCCAGGAGAAATAGCAAAAGAAGTAACTAAGCCAGCGACTCCAGCACCAAGCCCTAAAACAGAAACTGCTAAGCCTACTGCGCAACCTAAGCCTTCCGTCAATAAAGCTGTAACTACCAAACCATCTCCGATCAGAGGTGAGGAAAAGGCTACAGAACAGACTAAAAAACCTGAACCAGTTAAGAAAGAAGTTGCTAAGCCTGTAGAAACACCGGCAAAAGCTGAAGAGAAAGAAACTGTACAAAAAGCACCAGAGAAACCAACTATAGATCAAAGGGCTATCTTTGGCGCTGGTGGTACATCAGGGAAAGGTACCAAGCCAGCCTCAGGCGGAGCCCAAGGTACTTCCAATGAAAAAGGTGACGAAGGCGATCCTAAAGGCACGGTAGATGGAAGAGCTATTATGGGTGTGGGCTCTGGAAAAGGAGCCAACTCTGGTGATGGATATAGTCTAGATCTTGCAGGCTGGGATTTTGCGCAACGTCCCAATATCAATGACAGAGTTTCTACCCGAAATGGTAAAATTGTTTTTAAAATCACTATTGATGATTTGGGAAGAGTGGTGCAGGCAGTTCCTTTGGAATATAATGTCTCCAATGAAGTGTTGGCTTATTATCGTCAGGTTGTAAATCAGATATCTTTTAAGAAACAAGGTGGCGCCGCAGCTGAGTTTTCTACAGGGAAAATCACGTTTGTCATTAAGGTAGATTAAGCAATGAATTACCAGGAGACGCTGGACTATTTGTTTAATTCCCTTCCTATGTTTCAGCGAGTGGGAGCCTCAGCTTTCAGAAAAGATCTCCGAAGTACTATTTTACTTTGTGATCATTTAGGAAATCCTGAGCGTAAATTCAAATCAGTTCATGTGGCAGGAACAAATGGTAAAGGAAGTTCTTCCCATAGTTTAGCGGCAATTTTTCAATGTGCTGGGTATAAAACTGGACTTTACACTTCACCACATCTCAAATCATTTACAGAAAGAATCAGAATAAACGGACAGGAGATCAGCCCTGATCTGGTAGTTCAATTTGTGGAAGAAAACAAAAATTTTCTGGATGAATTAAAGCCTAGTTTCTTCGAAATGACGGTTGGTATGGCTTTTTGGCACTTCGATAAACAGCAAGTGGATATTGCCATAGTGGAAGTAGGAATGGGCGGCAATTATGATAGTACCAACATTATCACTCCCGAACTTTCATTGATCACCAATATCGGCTTTGATCATGTGCAGTTTCTAGGGGATACTTTGCCGTTGATCGCAGGGGAGAAGGCCGGTATTATTAAGGAAAATACTCCAGTGGTGATCAGCGAAACTCAAAAGGGAACCTCTGAGGTTTTCATCGAGAAGGCTAAAAAGATGAATGCACCAATCACTTTTGCGGATGAAATCTGGAAAGCCAGTAAAGAATCTGAAGAGGACGGCAAGGCGAATTACACGATTAAGAGCAGTGATAAAACAATTGATTCGAAAGTTAGATTTAACCGGTTTGTGAAGACACAAACCGGGGCACTATATGGAGGTATTTCCCATCTGACCTTCGGACTGAATGGGAATTATCAGAAATATAATCTTCCGGGTATTCTGGAATCAATTGCTCAAATGCGGAAATTGGGATGGGATTTGCCAAATAAGGCTGTTGTAGAAGGTTTAGAAAACGTCACCCAACTCACAGGATTGAAAGGAAGATGGCAAACACTTTCTTCTAACCCAACGGTAATCTGCGACACCGGTCACAATGAAGCGGGATTTCGTGAGATCCTTTCCCAACTGGAAACTTACACTTTTACGAAGCTTTGGCTTGTTTTGGGGATGGTACAGGATAAGGATATATCCAAAGTACTGTCTATGCTTCCAAAATCTGCAAACTATGTTTTTTGCGAAGCTAAACTTCCAAGAGCGCTACCAGCTGAACAACTGGCACAAAAAGCACTTTCTTTAGGATTGAAGGGTGAAATCATCCCGGATATAAATGAAGCCTTAGCATTTGCGAGAAAAAATGCAGAGGAAGATGACTTGATTTTTGTGGGAGGGAGTACTTTTGTGGTTGCAGAAATTGAAGAACTTTAGATGAGTAGAAAGAAACTGGTTCGTTTCCAAGAAAACGAAGAGAACCCAAATGTAGTCCAGGCTGGAAAGCCAATTTTTGAAACAATCAAAGGAAACTGGAATGAAGAACAGTTTCGCAATCCAAATCCAATAATCGTAGAGTTAGCATGCGGTAGAGGTGAATTCACCGTGGGCTTGGCGCGTAATTTTCCCAATCAGAATTTTATTGGCGTTGATATCAAAGGAAGTAGAATTTGGAAAGGTAGCTCAACGGCAGCAGCCGAGGGGATTCTCAATGTGGCATTCCTCAGAACACAAATCGAACTTTTAGATAAATATTTTGCTGAAGATGAAATCTTTGAATTATGGATCACGTTTCCGGACCCATTTCCAAGAGATGGAGACGAAAAACGCAGGCTAACCTCACCACGCTTTTTGGATATGTACAAGCCCATGCTAAAAAGCAATGGTATTATTCATTTCAAAACGGACAATACAGATCTTTTCAATTATTCATTGGAGCTTTTTCAAAGTAGGGAAGATATCGATGTAATTGGGTTCACGCATGATTTCTATCAAAGCGAATGGAGGGATGATCACTTTGGGATACAGACTCGTTACGAAAAGATGTTTTCTGACAAAGGAGAAAAAATCAAATACCTTAAATGTAGGTTTATTTGATTTGAACTTGCTTTTGGAGTTGATTCAGCTCAAATTTATCCATGAGTAAAAAGAAGCATTTGGTAGTTCTCAGCGGTGCCGGTATTTCTGCTGAGAGTGGCATCAAGACTTTTAGGGACTCGGGCGGACTTTGGGAAGGACATGACGTAATGGAAGTAGCCTCACCAGAAGGTTGGAGAAGAAATCGTCAACTCGTACAGAATTTCTATAATCAGAGGAGAAAACAGTTACTCGAATGCGAGCCGAATCAGGCTCATCTTAGTTTAGCTGATTTGGAAAGGGACTTTGATGTTTCGATTATCACTCAGAATGTAGATGATTTACATGAACGAGCCGGGTCCTCAACTGTGGTTCATCTTCATGGAGAGCTCAATAAGGCTCAGAGTTCTGTGGACTCAAGTTTGGTTTATGACTTGAATCACTGGGAGATAAAAGATGGCGATAAATGCGAAAAAGGAAGTCAGTTGCGACCTCATATAGTTTGGTTTGGTGAGCAAGTTCCAATGATGGATGAAGCAATGGGAATTGTCGCTACAGCTGATGTTTTCGTAGTAATAGGAACTTCACTACAAGTTTATCCTGCTGCTGGACTAGTTGATTTCGTACCGACTACAAGCAAGATATATTTGATCGATACAAAAAATCCAAAGGTTCGTTTAGATAAAAAGGTTATTTATATCTTGGAAAATGCAACATATGGCATAAAGACTCTTGAAAAAATGCTAAAGTCTGAGATTTAATTTTTGTTCAGCGTGGAAAACCTATAAATTGAGTGTTAAACTTTTAATTATGGCACCAAAAAAGAATTCTTGGCCAGTATTTCAATTTGAAGAGAATAAAGACACCATTTATCTCTTGCATCAGTGGACGCAGATTGTGGGCAAAGTGCGGCTCAAAAAATCGCCATGGCAGAATCATTCATGGCATGTTTCACTTTATGTGGATGCACAGGGACTTACTACTGGTTTGATCCCTTATGAAAATGGAGTTTTTGATATCATATTTGATTTCATTCATCACGAATTGAGAATAAAAACCAGTAATGGTACCCGAGATCGATTTGCTCTAGGTGGACAAACTGTCGCCAGCTTCTATGAGCAATTGATGGAAAAGCTGAGGTTTTTAGGGATTGAGGTGAAAATCCACGAAAGTCCTAATGAAATTCCTGATCCAATTCCTTTTCCTAAGAATAAGAAGCGCATTATGTATCAGGCAAATGCTGCACAAAGTCTGTGGAAGGCATTAGTACAGATTCAGAGTGTATTTGGGATTTTCAGGACGAAGTTTACAGGCAAAAGTAGCCCAGTCCATTTCTTCTGGGGTTCCTTTGATTTGGCGTATACTCGTTTTTCAGGAAATAAAGCACCAGAATTTTCAGGTCAAGTTCCGAATATTCCATTATCGGTAATGCAGGAGGCATATTCTCACGAAGTATTCAGTGTTGGTTTTTGGCCAGGAAGTGAGGCATTTAAAACTCCTGTTTTCTATGCTTATTGCTACCCCAATTATCCTGATTTTCAGAATGCCAAAATATCTCCTGATAGTGCCTATTGGAGCAAAGATATGGGTGAGTTTATGCTGAGTTACGATGAGGTTCGTAAGTCTTCATCTCCCAATGAAATGCTCCTTGAATTTCTGCAAAGCACCTATGAAGCTGCTGCCAAGTCAGGAAATTGGAATCGGGAAGATCTGGATTGCGATTTCTCACACCTGGATAAAAAGTAAGTGAAGCTCTTACATTCGTCGCCTTTGCTGACTAGAAAATCTCGTCATTAAATGTTAAGTCCTACTTGACTAAAGTTTTTTCTATGAGTAAGAAAATCAAAATCTTATTGGCTGTTTTGGTTTTCTGGGTAGCTCTATTTATAGCTTGGGAATGGTGGCATAGTTATCCCAAAGTCCGTTTTAATCCTATCTCAGAAGCGACATCCGAAAGCGCAGGCATTGATTCCATTTTACATCAAGCCATGTCAACCTATCTTTTGCCGGGTATTTCTGTTGCCATAGTAAAGAATGGCAAGGTGTCCTATTTGAATGCTTTTGGATATGAAAACCTGAAAACAAAGGACTCTTTATCGATAGAAAGCAAAATCTTAGTTGCTTCTGTTTCCAAAATATTTACAGCATTAGGAGTAGCAAATGCTTTTCTGGATAAAGGCATAAATGCTAATGATTCTTTGTATTCACTTGGATTGGGGGAGAGTTTCAATTCATCTACTCTCGCCAAGATCCGCATTGAAAGTCTTTTATCACATCAAGCAGGTTTTCGGGATAAGAGTTTTTCTGAGATGATTTTTTCTTTTTCAAAATCTAAAAAGTTGAATCAATGGGGTACAGAGTTTTTGAAAAATCCCTCTACCTATCATTCAGATTCTATCGGCTATCACTATTCTGATTCTAATTACGACTTCTTAGGATTTTTGCTTAGCCAATCTGAAAACCATGATTTCCCATCGCTTATTCAAAGCCGTGTATTAGCATTTTCTGGAATGACGAGTTCTGAGTTTGTATCTGCGTGGCCAGCCGAGGAAAATGGGATTACCGGATATCAGAAAACCTTTCTTTGGAAAAGGATTGAACCAAAAAGAATCAAATTTTTAATTCTTCCTTCTCCTTCCTCTGGTCTGATTACTACTACTAAAGACATGAGTTTAGCATTGACCCTTTTGATGAGAGGAGAAATGGGAGTGTATGAAAAAGCACTTGATTGGCTCACAATTGATGATATGGAAGTGCCTTTAGGTTTCCAGAAAACTCAAATCAATGGCAGTGATTGGATAGGTCATTTTGGAGGTCAAGCAGGCTATTCTAGCCTTTTATTCTATTCCAAAGAAGCAGAAATTGGTATTTTTCTATTTGCAAATTCCCGAGATAAGGATGATTTCAGAATTGAAATTGCAAATCAGGTGATAGCCTATATTTCTCGCTGATCAAAATGGTTTAGGTTTTCGATCCAAACTAACTACCATCCAAAAAAACGTATTGCATTGGTAGTTTGCAAATGGAAAAGATGGATAGTTCATATAAGTTTAGGTTTGATATCAGTTTTAATCGCTCTAATTTGGTTTGTATAATTGCACACTCAAACCTGAAATAATGGACATTAACGATCATTCACCACTTTTACCTTATCAACCAGAAACGGATCGCTATCATCAGATGAAGTACCGAAGATGTGGGAATAGTGGCTTAGTTTTACCTGAAATCAGCCTAGGACTTTGGCATAATTTCGGGCACAATTCAGATTTTACCCTTGGCCGATCTATTCTTCGCAGAGCTTTTGATCTCGGTATTTGTCATTTTGACTTGGCTAATAATTATGGCCCCCCCTTTGGGTCTGCAGAGGAAAACTTCGGTAGAATTCTAAAAAAGGATTTCTCTACTTTACGAGATGAGTTAATTATTTCCTCTAAAGCGGGTTGGGATATGTGGCCTGGACCTTATGGGAATTACGGTTCTAAAAAGTATTTGGTAGCAAGCTGTGACCAAAGCCTCAAGAGAATGGGAGTGGATTATGTGGATATTTTCTACCATCATAGACCTGATCCAGACACCCCACTAGAGGAAACAATGGGGGCACTTGATCTTTTGGTAAGACAAGGAAAGGCACTATATGTGGGTATTTCTCAATACAGTGCTGAAGATACTGCGAAAGCTTATGCGATCTTGGAAGGACTGGGAACACCGCTATTGATACATCAGCCTAGATATTCCATGATCGACCGATGGGTAGAGAATGGCCTAATGGACGTCTTGGGAGAAAAAGGAGTAGGTAGTATAGCTTTCTCTCCGTTGGAGCAAGGCTTACTTACGGATAAATATCTGAAAGGAATTCCAAAAGATTCCCGTGCAGCTAAGGACGGTAGATACCTGAAAGCTGAGCAGATTTCTGATGAAAAGATCAGTATGATATCTAAACTAAATGATATTGCAATTGGTAGGGGACAAACTCTGGCACAAATGGCAATAGCTTGGCTACTGAAGGATCAGCGAATTACCTCTGTATTAGTTGGTGTCTCCAAGCCAGAGCAGTTGGACGATAATGTAGCTGCGGTGAAGAATTCTGTTTTCAGTGCCGATGAAGTAACTACTATCAGGCGAATCTTGGGAGCGTGAAATCCCAATTAACATCTCGAAGTGCTCTGATTTTGATCGTCATTGCTCAATTTTTGAGTACTTCGCTTTGGTTTGCCGGAAATGCAGTAGCTCCTGAAATCAGTCAAATCCTCGAATTACCTGGGATTTTGGCAAGCATTACTTCGGTAGTCCAGTTGGGTTTTATTTTAGGGACATTATTATTTGCTGTTTTTTCTATTCCAGACCGCTTTTCACCAAGCGATGTATTCTTCTTCAGCTCTATTCTGGCGGCCTGTTTAAATTTGTTGATTGTGATTCTACCCATGCAGTTGACAGTGGTGTTAATTTGTAGATTTATGGTTGGCTTTTTCCTCGCTGGAATATATCCTGTCGGAATGAAGATTGCGGCGGATTACTTTCAAAAAGGATTGGGTGCTGCTTTAGGATTTTTGGTTGGCGCACTGGTTTTGGGAACAGCTTTTCCTCATCTATTAAAAGGCTTGGATTTGAACCTATCTTGGAAGCTAGTGCTTTGGTGTACTTCAGGTTTAGCCATTTTGGGAGGGTTTGTTGTAGGTTTTTTTGTTCCAAATGGCCCATATCATAAAGTCAATTCGAAATTTGATCTCCAACTTTTGCCAAAACTATCGAAGATTAAAGCGCTGAAAAGTGCAGCTTCGGGATATTTTGGACATATGTGGGAGCTTTACACTTTTTGGGCTTTCGTACCGATTCTGATTATTTTTTTTAGAGAAAATGAAGTGATGCAAACCAATGACAGTTTACTTTCATTTTTTGTAATAGCGATAGGAGGGATCTCATGCGCTGTAGGAGGACTATTAGCTAAGCGACTAGGCAGTAGGATGGTCGCACAAGTGGCTCTTGCGGGCTCAGGTATTTGTTGTGTATTAGTATTGTTTGCTGGTGGGTTGTCAAGCTGGATATGGATAGGGCTGCTGCTTATCTGGGGGATATTAATTACCGCTGATTCTCCACAGTTTTCCACTCTTGTCGCTCAAAGTGTCCCCGCAGAATATCGAGGTACTGCATTGACTTTAGTTAATTCGTTGGGCTTTGCTCTTTCAATTGTAAGTATTCAGTTAGCTCAGTTTCTTCTATACTGGATTACAATTGATCAAGTCTTGGCTTTGCTATTTGTTGGTCCAGTGGTTGGGCTTTTTCTTTTCAGATTTTATACCAGTGAAATGGCTAAGGTGTAGTAAATCTCAGGCATATTTTTAAAACCATAGGAAACAAGCAGGATAGGACTTTTTTGAGAACAGGTAAAGCTTTTGTAAATAAAAAAAGAGGCTTCTTTCAAAGCCTCTCCACGTAAGTTGCAACCGGACTATCGAACTACGTTTTCTAATGTAGCTAGGTAAACCCATTTTTGATCTCTGGAGTTTAAACCTTCATTAACTGCCTGACGCTGAGCTTCAGTTTGATTCATGTCTTCATAGGATTGAGCATTGAAGAACTGCATGTAATCTTTATAAACATTCATGGTCAAGTGCGTGGATTTGGCTTCTGAACCAAGAGGCAATGCAGTTCTCAATAAACTCCAATGACCCATTAAGCCCTGCTCTACATACTTTTGGTGAATGGGTTTAAAAACCTCTGATTCAGCCTTTTCATAAATGTCAAACTGACCTTCATTTGCTTTCATCAAATCAAAAGAAGCCAAGACACCAGGTTTCATCTGAAAATTGTCGTTGGTTTCTGCGATTTCCTTCATATATAATCTCATGGGCATATCTCGCATGGAGAGTGATTCTTGGAATAATTTACCTACCTGCGTGCTGTTCAAATGAGGGTAGGCAATTTTAGTGTATTCCATCATCGATTGCTCATCAAGGCCATTCATCATTTGAACCGGATCATTGTAGTAGGTGACCATGATGTATTGAAAATCTGATTGGTCACCTCCTGATTGCAGAGACCAAAAGTCCCAGCCTTTGATTCGATTGTCGTTTAGTGCCTGCCTGTACACTTTTTCCATTAGATCTTTGAACTCGATATAATCGAAAAGTTGATCGTTTTCAACCTTGACAAATTCGAATACCATGTACTGTGTTTGCTGAGCCTTGAGACTACCTACCCAAAGCATCCCACAAACCAAGAAAAATAATAGCTTTTTCATGAATATTAGGGTTTAGGGTTAATTTCGCTTTTGTTTAATTTAAAAAAATATTTTGTTGATATCCTTATTTAAGAGAGATAATTTTATTTTCTTAGGAATAACCTGATAAAATCTAATTTTAATAAAGTGTTGATTAAAATGCTGTATTTATAAGCCAAGGGCAAAAAGCTTAGCGTTTTGTCAAACAAACAGAAGAATATTCAATGGATTTGCAAGATACTTGGCGCCAAAATAGTATGTATTTTTGTGTTAGTTTTAGTGATAAAGTTGAATTTTAGTTGTCTTTTGAATAATAGATGATGTTAGATCGGAATTTGATTTTGGAAAATGACAGGGTATTGCTCCGTTCGATTACCGAGCAAGATTTACCAAGTTTGATGCTTTTGACAAATGACCCAAGTCTCTGGAGTTATTTCACCTATGACCTGAGCATCCCAGATGAGTTTAAAGAATGGGCAATGCCAGCACTAGCAGGTCAGCGCTTGCAATTTTTAGTTTGGGACAAAAAGATAGACCAAGTAGTAGGGAGTACTGCTTTCGGGAATTATTCGCCCAGAGATGAGCGCATAGAGATAGGCTGGACATGGCTTGGAAGACAGTTTCATGGAACAGGAATCAATCAAGCAATGAAGTTACTGATGCTGGAGTATTGCTTTGACACGCTTAAACTGAAGCGGGTAGAAATCAAAACAGATGTGCTTAATATACCTGCCCGAAAAGCTCTCTTGAAATTTGGTGCGGTGGAAGAGGGGATTTTAAGAAGTCACACGCTACTGACTAAAGGAAGACGGCGTGATACTATTTATTATAGTGTGCTGGAGAGTGAGTGGGAAGCAATTCGTAGAGGAGTGTAATAGACTTCCATCCACCTATTAGGTTAGGAGTTTTTTTATCTTAGCTCCCTGATCACTCGGCCATTGAGTCGCAGCGAGATTTACTTTTTTCAAATACCAATCCCCAGCACTGCCAGGATACTTTTCAATCCCAGGATCAAAGTCAAAAGCCAAATCAAAACTGCTAGTACAGTGTAACCAGGTTTACTGCGGAAATCCCCCAAGACCTTTCTTTGCGAAGCTATCCAGATAATCCAACCGCTGATCAAAGGAAGCAAGACGCCATTAGCCAATTGCGCTAAAGTGATCAATTGAACAGGTTTGATCCCAAGGGAAGCGAAGAACAATCCAAGTCCCACGATTATTCCCATGGACATACGCATAGATCGAGAGCGGATTTCTTGATTCCAGCCCATTATTCCACAGATGACCAGTCCTGCTGCTAATGGAGCCGTGATACTGGATGTAAGTCCTGCAGCCATCAATCCAAATCCCATAAGGTATTTGGCAAAACTCCCGAAAACTCCTTCCAGCCCTTTGGAGACATCAATTGCGCTTGTGATTTCACTGCTTGAGTTACCAGCGCCTACCATCAAAATAGCCATGGAAACCAAGCCACCTAGAATGATAGAAATTGCAATATCTCTTCGCATCCAAGTAATATCCGAAGACCCAGACCATCTTGTCTTTGCTAAACTGGCATAGAGAAACAGATTATACGGAACTACAGTTGTCCCAATTAATGCAACCAGCGTAGGTAGATTAGCATCATTCCAACTTGGAATAAAGCCTGCAAATACAGCTGACAAATCTGGCTTGGTGAGGATGGCTGTCACTGAAAATGCAATAGACATAAATATCACCAAACCGACAAGCACGCGTTCCAAGGTTTTATAATTGCCCAGCCACAACAAAATGAAAGCGAAAACACCTAAAATTAGATTTCCAGTATATATTTCAAATCCTGCAAGAAATATGATTGGAGCTTCCCAGAAAACCTGCAATCCTAAATTAGTGCCAGAGATGTTACCAGATTCATAAGCGGCATTTCCCAGCCCTATTGCCAGCAAAACCAATCCCATAGAAATGTAGCGGAAGACTGGATTTCCATTTTGATTGCGAATCAACTGGCTTAAATCTTGGCTTGTTACCAGTCCAAGCCTACCTGAAATCTCCTGTAATACTAAGGTCGCTAGTATAGATAATCCCAGCGCCCACAATAGTGAAAAACTAAAATTGACACCGGCGAGTGTGCACACTGTCACTGTCCCCGGACCAATAAATGCGGCGGCGATAATGGGTCCTGGCCCTAGGTTTTTGAAAAATGTTTTAAGACTCAAGGTTTATCTTTAAAGGCCAAGCTAGAGAAAAGTGTAGATTTTTTGTACTTTTTGTAATCAGGCTCTATTTAACTCAAACTCAAAAAAGCCGAATTTTATGCTTTGGATCAAACGAATTTTAAAAGTATTAACGGTTATTGTTTTATCGTGTGTTTTCTTTTTACTGTTACTTTTTAGAAGAGATATTCAATCAGAGGAGATAGAGCGAAAATATGTTACGCCAGAATCTCACTTTATTTCAGTGGATGGTATGAATGTGCATGTGCGGATAATGGGAGAAGGCGAACCAATCATTCTTTTGCATGGCAGTTTTTCCTCACTTCATACTTGGGATACCTGGCAGCAAGAGTTGAGCCCTTATTTTCTGACAATTTCCTTGGATTTTCCAGGACATGGACTTACTGGACCAGATGTGCAGAAGCGTTATAGTCTGACAGATTATTCTCTACTGGTTTTGCAATTATCCGAGAAGCTGAACATTGATAAGTTTCATTTGGCGGGGAATTCTATGGGTGGAGCTGTGGCTATGCAGGTTGCTTCTACCAGGCCAGATAAAATTCTTTCGCTGAATCTTATAGATGCTGCAGGAGCACCGTCTTCCGATGATGAAAACTTGGGCGAAAAAGAATCAATGAATAACGAAGCTTGGATCTTCAAATTAGCCAAGAAACCGGTTTTTTCATCAATACTACTCAAGTGTACCCCGAAGTTTTTGTTTGGGATGATTATAAGAGAAGTCTATTCTGATCCCGAAAAAATCAGCGAGCCGATACTTACTCGCTATTATGAATTGATGCTCAGCGAGGGAAATAGACGGGCGACTTTGGATCGCTTAGGAGCACCAAGAGAGTCGAGAATTGACTTTAATCGGCTAACTATGCCTACCTTGATTATGTGGGGAAAGGATGATTCCTGGATTCCTGTAAATCACGCTTATGCATTAGAAAAAGCGATTCCAGATTCCCAATTAGTGGTTTTTGACAATGCAGGCCACGTGCCTATGGAAGAAATACCGACGGAATCTGTCGCTAAATATCTTTCATTTTTAGGGGTGGAAGTGCGAAAGGACTACTTTCACGAACCCAATCTAATGACTTATGCCGACTGATTATTTACTGATTTTTGTAGTTTTTCTCCAAGTGATTTTACTGTTTTTATTTTTCCTACGAAAGAATTCCAGCGAGGAAAAAGCCTTTCTGCAGACTGAACTGGCTAGAATGAGTAAAGAACTTGAGCTTGCTTTGGCGCAATCAAGGCGTGAGGCAAGTGAGAATCTGACCAATCAGTTTCAGTTAGTTTTCAATAGTATTCGTGCCAATTCAAAAGATCAAAATGAAGCTTTAAAAACTTTTGGTGAGGTTTTTCGACAAAATGTCCAAGACTTCAATACGCTCCAGCGGGAAAAGTTCTCAGAGCTGAACCGACGTCAGGAAGACCTGATGAAAACCACTGAATTGAGGTTAGAGAAAATCCGAGAAACAGTGGATGAAAAACTACAGAAAACATTGGAAACCCGTCTTGGACAGTCATTTGAGATGGTAAGCAACCAACTTCAGGCAGTTCAGAAGGGCTTGGGTGAAATGCAAAACCTTGCCACTGGCGTAGGTGATTTGAAGCGCGTGCTGACTAATGTGAAAAGCCGAGGAGTATTGGGAGAATATCAATTGCAGGCAATATTGGAGAGTCTACTTTCTCCGGATCAATACGTTTTGAATGCTGAGGTAGGAAAAGGAACCAGAGAACGGGTGGAGTTTGCAGTGAAAATGCCTGGCCAGAGCGAGTCTATTTTGCTGCCGATTGATTCTAAATTTCCACAGGAATCGTATTTGAGATTAGTAGATGCTTATGAAATCGCATCCAAATCAGAAATCGAAGTGAACCGCAGCGAACTTTTCAAAGCAATAAAAAAGGCTGCTCAGGATATCCAGAACAAATATGTTCATCCACCTTACACCACAGATTTCGCCATTCTTTTTCTCCCAGTAGAAAGTCTATATGCCGAAATCCTTCGTGAGCCAGGCCTGACACAACAAATCCAGCAAGATTATAAAGTCTTGGTAACTGGGCCAACAACCCTTTCCGCGATTTTGAACAGTCTTCAAATGGGTTTTAGAACTTTGGCAATACAAAAGAGAAGTTCTGAGGTTTGGCAGATTTTGGGGGCAATCAAAACTGAGTTTGGGAAGTTTGGAGAGTTGATCGAAAAGACGCAGAAGAAGCTTACTGAGGCAAATTCCGAACTGGATAAGCTGGTAGGCGCGAGAACTCGTGTGATTCAGCGGAAGCTAAAAGATATACAGGAATTGCCTGAAGCAGAGAGTAACAAGCTTCTTGATGAATAAGGGATTGCAGAAAATGAGTCGGAAAAAACTTGCCGAAAAACTGAAATTTTAGATTTTAGCTTTGTTACTTAGCCCTATCAGTCGCAAAAGAAATAGCTTAATACCTGATTACCATTTGGAAAGCTATTATTTTTGCCAATTCAAAAATCACCTGAATTACCTCTATGGGGATGAATATAGTGATTGCCGGTGCTGGAGACATGGGATACCACCTCGCTGAGCAATTAAGTTTCGATAATAAGGACATCACGCTGATCGATACTGACAGAGAAGTCTTGGATTATGTTTCTTCCAAGCTTGATGTGTTGACAGTTCAGGGGGATGCTACCGCTTTTGAGATCCTCAAACGCGCCAATGTGAATAGGGCAAGTATGGTGCTTGCGGTGACTACTTCTGAGAAGACCAATATTGTCACGGCTGTTTTGGCTAAGCAACTAGGAGCAAAGCGTGTCATGGCTAGGGTGAGGAATCACTCCTATATGGATGCTGAAAATCTGGCTTATTTTAAAAATCTAGGCATTGATAATCTGATTTCCCCTACGATGCTCTGTAGCCGTGAAATCTTTAATATGATTGAGAATTCCAGCTTTACGGAGGTTTTTGATTTTGGAGGTGGAAAACTGAATATTGTAGGTATTACGCTTGACCAAAGTAATCCTCTAGTCAATCAGCGGATCATGGACACGAAGTCCAATCCTATATTTGAAGACATTCGGATCATCGCGATTCTTAGAGATCAAAAAACGATAATACCTCGTGGTAGCACGATCATCCGTAATAATGACCACGTGTTTTTTATCTCCAACAAGAAAAACACCCAAAGTATTATGGAGGTGCTGGGACAGGTGAAAGTCACCATCAAGAATGTAATGATCATAGGTGGGGATGATATGGCATTGACTACTGCACTCAGATTGGAAGATCATTTCCGTGTCACCTTGATCAATAAAGATAAGGAGCGCTGCAAGTGGCTTGCCGAAAATCTCAAAAACTCCCTTGTCATTAATGGTGATTACAAAAATGTAGAGTTACTGATTGAAGAAGGATTGGAGCAGATGGATGCATTTCTTGCATTGACAGAATCTTCTGAGACGAATATTATTGCGAGTTTGACAGCCAAAAATCACGGAGTGTATAAAACAATTGCTCACGTTGATACCCGGGAGTACATTCATATTTCCCACAGTATAGGAGTAGATTCATTAATCAATAAAAAGCTGGTAGCAGCAAATGAGATTTCCAGATATTTGAAGAAAGGGACAGTAGAGGCTGTTTCGGGTATTTATGGAGTCGATGCAGAGTTTATTCAGTACTCAGTTTGCAAGAATAATAGATTAGTTAATAATCCACTGAGAGATTTGCATTTCCCTGATTCTGCTATAGTAGCGGGTGTGATAAGAGGGGAAAAAGTTTTTATACCTGACGGTGATTTTCAGCTTGATTTGAATGATAAAGCAATTGTTTTGGCCTTGCCGGAGGCTAAGAATGCACTGGAAAAATTGTTTCATTAAAGCATGATTCATTTCAAAGAAATCGGGAAGATCATGGGGGCTCTTTTGGTGCTAATAGCATTCCTGATGCTTCCTGGTGTTGGGTTTTCCCTTTATTTTAATGAAGATCCTTGGGCGATATTGAGTGCTGCTGTGATCACGTTGATTATCGGAGTGACACTTTTCTTTTCATTTTCTAAGCAGGACCAGAATATCAGAAAACGGGAGGGTTACTTGATTGTAGCTCTTAGCTGGGTGTTTATGGCGGGTTTTGGGATGCTTCCCTATATTTTGAGTAATGAAATTGTCAGTTTTGAAGATGCACTTTTCGAGACTATGTCTGGGCTTACTACTACAGGGGCATCTATATTGACTGATATAGAGGCGATGCCAAAAGGCTTGCTTTTCTGGAGAAGTATGACACAGTGGATTGGAGGGTTAGGGATTATTGTTTTGACGGTAGCAATTTTCCCTCTGTTGGGAATAGGTGGGATTGAACTGTTTGTAGCTGAATCTCCTGGACCAACCTCTGACAAAGTGCACCCAAGAATTTCCGAAACAGCCAAGCGACTTTGGTATGTCTATGTCGGACTTACTGTGCTCGCGACCTTGCTTTATTGGGTTGGTGGGATGACTTTCTTCGATGCGATTAACCATGCGCTGACCACCTTGGCTACGGGAGGCTTCTCTACCAAGAATGCCAGCATGGCCTATTATGATTCTGCATTTATTCAATATGTAGCCATTATATTTATGTTTCTGGCAGGGACGAACTTTACAATTATTTATTTTGGACTAATAGGTAAGTTTAAAAGAGTGATGAAGAGTGATGAATTTAAAATATATGGACTGGCACTTTTGTCTATTTCCGTCATTCTCTATTTCCCAATTTCAGCCACCGTTGCAAATCCTGAACTGGCATTTAGGAAGTCTCTTTTTCAGGTGGTATCAGTGGTGACTACCACTGGATATGTCACGGATGATTACACACAATATGGCCAAGGAGTTACGTTTATTTTCTTCTTACTTATGTTTATGGGAGGCTGTGCGGGATCTACCGCAGGAGGAATTAAGTTTGTCCGTCATCTGACGTTTATAAAGAATTCTTGGCTAGAATTCAAGCGCTTAGTTCATCCTAGGGCAATTGTTCCTTTAATGATCAATGGTGATCGGGTCACAGGTAGGATCATCACTCATATTATGAATTTCTTGTTGATCTATCTGCTCATTTTTGTATTGGGAGGATTGGCACTTTCTCTAATGGGATATGATTTGGCTACCTCAATGGGAGCTGTAGCTACTTCTTTGGGAAATATAGGTCCTGGAATTGG
Source organism: Algoriphagus aurantiacus (assembly GCF_035156405.1). Classification (NCBI taxonomy): domain Bacteria; kingdom Pseudomonadati; phylum Bacteroidota; class Cytophagia; order Cytophagales; family Cyclobacteriaceae; genus Algoriphagus; species Algoriphagus aurantiacus. The sequence goes on from NZ_JAXRUT010000031.1 coordinate 25,401, forward strand.
TATGGTGGGACCGGTTGATAATTTTGCATTTTTCTCACCTACGGCTAAAATTTTCCTATCCTTCATTATGCTTCTAGGAAGACTTGAACTCTATACCATATTGATTCTATTTACTCCCTTCTTCTGGCGAGCAAATTAATCCACGACCTGGAACTGCGCCTGTATTTTGGCAATACGATCTTCTATAGACTCTGAGCTGATGGAAGTTCTGCTCAGTCTATCGACCATGATAGGAAAGGAAAATGGAGTAAATTGGACCGGATGCTTTACAATGATGTGTTGATGATTGATTTTCTGCAAGGCATGGATCATTTTATCCTCTTCCATCTGCTGATCTATAGCCTCTCCATGTGCTTGTTTCAGTAGTAAATTGTCAGGATCATATTGCTCAAACACCTGAAAAAGCAGACTGGCATTAGCCTGGATATGCTTGAAAGTGGTGGGTTTGCCGGGATACCCTTGGAAAACCAAGCCTGCAATACTAGCAATTTCTCTAAATTTCCTACGTGTCATTTCTGTCTCATTTACACAGTGAAGAATATCCTCCCGAAGATTTTTGAGCGAAAAAAGATCCTCTTCTAGTATCTCTTCGATATTCAAATAGCTATCGCATAGTAATTCAAATCCATAATCATTCATTGCCATACTGAAAGTCACCGGATAGCTGACGCTGATCCTGTAGGCAATCAAAGCACTTAACAGCTCATGAATTGCCCTGCCCTCAAAGGGATAAAAGAAAATGTGAAATCCTTGGTCGGTCTGATGAGACTCGATCAAAAATGTATCCCGATTTGGGACAATCGAGAGGCGATTTTGAAGATCTAGAATTGGTGTAGCCTGGATGATTTCTTCCGATACGTAAATGCCCTGATTGAATAACTCTAGGATTTCACGGATTTTCTCGGCTAGCCTTGAAGAAAGCGACATCCGTGCTCCCAACCAACTCACTACATTTCTGGTCTTTTTTTCTGATAATTTTACGGAGGCTGTCAGCCCATTCACTTTCAGTAACTCCAGGCTTCTTCCAGCAAAGAAAAAAAGGTCACCTGTTTTCATTTTGGCAATAAAGGATTCTTCCACTGTGCCGAGGTAAGCACCATTTTTGAATTTTACATGGATCATAGCGTCTGAAACTATCGTCCCCATGGACAGTCTATGCTTCATGGCGATCTTTTTATTGGTAACTCTATATAGTCCATCCTCCGTTTGAACCACTTTTAAAAAATCCTCGTAACTCCGCAACGAAGCACCTCCCTTGGTGATAAAGTCCATAACCCACTTCATATCTGCTATGGATAACCCGGTGTAAGAATGGCACTTTCTTATTACTTCATAAATTGATTGTTCATGGAATCCATCTCCTACAGCTAGAGTGACCAAGAATTGTATTAAGACATCGTAGGCAAGGATAGGAGGGAATTGTGACTCCATTTCCTCTTTCTCTATAGCATCTCTGAGTGCAGCTGCTTCGATTAACTCGAGAGAATTGGTGGGTACAAAAAATATCTCTGAAGGTAAACCCGGCTGGTGTGAAGCGCGTCCCGCTCTCTGCATAAATCTCGAAACACCCTTTGGACTTCCTACTTGGATCACACGGTCCACAGGCCGAAAATCTACTCCCAAGTCTAAGCTAGACGTACAGACCACTAACTTCAATTTGCCTTCATGCAGGGCATTTTCCACCCATCCACGTACAGACATATCCAGAGAACCATGGTGCATCGCAATCCAACCTGCCCAATCTGGTCTAGCTTCGAGGATCTTTTGATACCAAATTTCTGTCTGTGAACGGGTGTTGGTGAAGAGCAAAACGCTGCGCCCCTCTTCAATAATCGGGATTACCTGATCCATCATTCTGATACCTAAATGGCCATGCCATGGGTATTTTTCTATTTCATGGGGGATTACAGATTGCAAAATTATCTGCTTCTTAATGTCAGCTTTTACAATATGTATCGGTAGTTTTTCTCCTAAAAGTGTCTTTGCGGCAGCTTCTAGATTGCCGATAGTTGCTGAGACAGCCCATCTTCGAAAGGTGCTCGGGCAAATGGATTGTATGTATTCTAATGCCAATTGTACTTGCACCCCGCGCTTGTTTCCCACCAATTCATGCCACTCATCTACCACAACAACTTGAACTGTCTGGAAGAGCTCTGCATGGTCTTTTTGGGAAATCAGAACATGTAGTGTCTCAGGTGTGGTAATGAGACATTCTGGTGGTCTTCTCTTGATAGTAGCGCGGGTTTTGGCATCTGTATCTCCATTTCTTACCACTACCTGCCAAGGCAATCCGATAGTTTCACATACCTCCAGCATCGCTTTTTGTATATCCTGAGCCAATGCACGAAGTGGAGTGACCCAGATTAGCTGAATTCCATTGTTTTTGGCTTTTCGCCAAGTTTCTGGACTATTTTGGATGTATTCTAAGATGACTGGAAACCAGAGTGCGAAAGTTTTTCCAGAGCCGGTGGGAGCATTGAGTAAGCCAGATTTCCCGTCGAGGTAGTCATTCCAAGTCTGCTTTTGAAAGGGGAAAAGTGTCCAACCTTTCTTTTGAAAGTATTCCAAACCAATAGCCAGACGTGTTTCTTTCATCTGTTTATAATTTGTCTTTTAAAGGTCATATGGAATCTTGCTTGCATTGTAATCATTCCAGTATGTGACTCTTGAGTTATGCTCGATTTCATAGAATAACTTTAGAGATACTTTTATGTTGTGATGTCTTGGCCTGCTGAATTGGTAAAGGAGGTGAAGTATTTCAAATGAATTGATAATTTTAGGAATATAGAACGGAACCAGTCTTTTTCCGTTTGGTTTAAAAAACTTATTTATGAAAAATGCGATTTTTGCTCTTCTAGTTCTGCTTAGTTTTGGATCGTGCAGTGAGACTGATCCGGATATTTATACGGGACAAAAATTGGAATATCAGTTGTATAAAGCTAGTGAATACGACTATAACGGGACGCTTACTGTCAGAGAATTGACAGACGGTAACCTGGAACTGAGTTTACAAATGGTCGGCCAGAGTAGTACTTCTGCAACTACATTTCCAGCACATTTGCATTATGGAGATTACACAGATTCAGAAGCGCCAATGGCATTTATGCTGACACCAGTGAGCGGATCTGATCTTCACAGTAAAACAGTGCTTGGTCCTTTGATGAATGGAACAAAGTTGAGCTTTGAGGACATGAAAACTTTCGATGGACATGTCAAAGTACATTTAGCTAGCGAGGGTCCAGATTACAAGGTTATTTTAGTTGCAGGAAATATAGGTTCTAATGTTGATGAAGCCGCAGAATTTGACGCTTCTCAAATGACTATTTGTTTACCGAATTTTTAGAATCAGACATCAAACACAAAAAGCAGCTTTTTAGCTGCTTTTTGTGTTTGGAAGGAGATTGATTATTACTCAACCACAACTGGGAAAGTGATATCCAAATCTGATTCTCCACCAGCTTGAGCATATTCTACGAAATTTGGGTTGCTTGCTCCTGGAAAGTTTTTATCCAGATCATGACGTAGTAAGATCTGCATATTCGCGTTGTTCGATACAGGATTTTCGTCTACAGTCACAATTCCTTTCAACCCTAGCGAGATACCGCCCTCATCGTCATATTCATAAGACATTATGGGAGAACCTACGAAAGCTGATCCTAGGAAATAAAACTGATGCTCATCTGATTCTTCCTGTATCTCTTCCGTGATGTCTTCTTCGGCAATAGAATTGTAAACTTCTATAGACATCTGATAAGTTTTGCCTTTGGTCAACGTTACAGTTTCCACATCAGGAGCTGAACCGATTTCTATACCTTCTGAATCAGAAGCAGTGAAGTCAAAAGCACTTCCTACTGCATTTCCACTTTCGTCAATTTCCTGAAACGTGAGTGTGACATCTGTAATCAATTCCCCATCATTTTCTGGAACAGGGTCTTCGCTGTCGCAGCTTGAAAATGCGAACGAGACTACTGCTAGCGCGATAAGGTAAAGTTTGTTTGTTGTGTTCATAAGTTATTGGTTAGAATTCATAATTGATTTTTAGAAGGACATTTCTTCCCATATCATAGGTAAAGTATCGGAAGCGGTTCATATAATCTTTGTAGCTGGTATTAAATAGGTTTTGTACCTGAAGTGCGAGATTTAGCTTGTCTTCGCCAATATTCACTTGCTTTGAATATGCAAGGTTAACGAGGGCATAGGCAGATGGAGGGGGAGCTATATCAAAATCAGGTTCTCTGTTTTGCTTAGCTACCAGTACATTGCTTAATGTGATTTTATTCGTTCGTGAATCTGAAACTTTTGAAAAATCATAAGACACCCCCCAATCCATTCTATTGGCAGGAATAAAGGGGAAATAGTTATCGTCATTTGTGTTTTTTGCCTGTACAATAGAACCTTTTAAGTAGCCATTGATTTTGTTTGTGAACTCATAGCTGCCGGCAAAGTCAAAACCATAGAACAATGCATTTGCCTGCAAATATTCATACACATTGAATGTGCCTCGTAGGCTCACATAGACTTCTCCCGTAGGATTCAGATAAATATAATCACGTATAGGATTGTGATAGGCAGTTAATTCTAAATGAGTTCTTTTGCCATCGTATTGGAGTTCGTTGATCCATTTAAGAGATTTTTCCGACTCCAAATCAGGATTTCCGATTTCCACCGCAGCCGCACCATGGTGAAGCCCTTCACTGAAAAGCTCATTGACATTCGGTGGTCGCCATGCAGAACCAATATTTGAATTAAAAGTCAGATCTGGGGTGATATGATAAAGTCCACCTAAGAATGCCGAAAAATTATTATAGTCAAGATCAGTAGTCCTAAGCTCTTCATTAATGTATCTGGCAGTGCTCACATTTCTGAAGTCATACCTTACTCCAGCCTCTACTTCCAATGGACCTTTGGAATATTTTTCCATGGCATAAAGACCAGTATTCAGCATGTCATAATTTGGAATCAAAGGAGTAACTCCGGTGCCAGGCACATTGCTATTTGCCTGCTGGATGAAGTTTATACCCCATGTCCCGCTCAATTCATTCTCATGAGTATGGTTCACATAGAGATCAACAGTATTGGTATAAAGCTCTAAATCCAAACTTGCTTTTTCATTCAGATCGCCACGTCTTTTATCGAATTCTTGTCTGTGATTGAGCTGAAAACCATACTGAAAGTTCAATTTCCAGCTTTCAGAAATATGATAGTGAGACTTTAACTTAGCGAGATGATGAGTTACTCTTTGCTTGGGATTGACGATATCGTAGTTGAATTCCCCATCTGAGAATGGGCGACCATTTTCAATAATATTTTCTAGATCAGAAAGATTTCCAGTGTGTGAATCATTCAGTATCCCCAATTCAGTATTGAAAAGACTGTAGTATGCTTCCACTCCAAGTTTGGAACTGCTATATCCAAGGGAGCTGCTTAGATTGAGCTCACTCACGCCAGTGTTTTCTTGAAAATACCCAGGTGACTTTACATTTCCTGATCTTTTGGCGGAGCCTTGGATACGATATCCCAGACCTTTGATTTTGTCTGAACCACCTACATGCACCAAGTTGATATTGCCCATTCTTCCATTAGTTCCACCGATTAGGTTTAGGCTTGTTATGCTACTTTTTTTAGTTGGGAGTGGGGCTGGATTTACTAAAATCACCCCACCCATCGCTTCTGGGCCATATCGCACTGTTTCTGCACCTTTCACCACCGTGATCTCATCTGCCAGAAAAGGATCAATTTCGGGAGCATGCTCAGCACCCCATTGCTGGCCTTCCAGACGGATACCATTATTCATGATCATTATCCTGTTACTGTGCATTCCGTGGATTACTGGCTTTGCAATGCTGTTTCCTGTAGAAAAAGTGGATACTCCAGAGATTCTCTTGAGACTTTCCCCGAGATTTTCACCTCTGGATTCGAGTAGATCCTCTCCATAAAGAGCCGATACAGCAGTAGTCGTTTGTACCGCATCACGATGACCATGAATATCTACTCTGCCTAGCTCAAAAGCTTCATCTTCCAGTCTATAGGTTTTGCTATAAGAACTGGATTCCAATATGATGGTGTCACTTATATTCTTGTGTCCAAGATATTGGATGGTTATGGTATAGGTACCACTACAAAGATTTTTGACCGTGAAATTTCCATTCTGATCACTTACGGCTCCTTCCGCAGCCTCCACTATCCAGACATAAGCAGCCTCAATTGGCTCGTTATTTTCCAGATGGATGATTTTTCCCCGAATGGAAAAATTGCAATTTTGAGCTTGGATTTTAAAACCAAGCAGTAAAATAAATGTAAGTAGGATTCCCGTTTTCAAATTCACAATGCAAAAATAGAATGCGTTGGATTTATAAACTAAAATAAATGAAACAAAGTTGCATTTATAGGATAAATGGTAAAAAATTGAAAGGAATCGATCCTTTAACTTGTGATTGGATTAATGATTATATGGTTTATCCGCAACGATGCCAGTAGCCAAAATTTCTTTGCTCACCCGGTCGGATGACCGAAGACGGGTGACCGAAGTCTCTCAATGCTATTATTGACCAAAGCCTATATTGCTTTAGTCCCTTTACTGGTAGAAAAGCGGATACATAAATGATTATGAATTATCAGTCTTACCCAAATCCAAATCGTATTGATTCTTTGTCAATCTCTGACATCGTTTCTTTTCTGAAAATTCAAATACTTACTTTTAGCTTATGGAATTTGCCATAGTAGATATTGAGACCACCGGCGGTGCGCCGAAATATGGTGGTATTACAGAGGTAGCTGTATTGATTCATGATGGAGAATCGATTATCAGGGAATATCAGACCCTTCTCAACCCTGAGCAGGCGATCCCGACGTACATCACTGGACTGACTGGGATAGACAATTTTATGGTGAGGCATGAGCCAACCTTTGCCGCTATACATGAGGAACTTTGGGAATTACTAAATGACAGAGTATTCGTTGCTCATAATGTTAGTTTTGATTATGGTTTTCTTCGGGAGGCATTTTTGAAAGTGGGGAAGGAGCTCAAGACTCCTAAACTATGTACTGTACGGCTAAGCAGGAAAGTATATCCAGGCATGAAATCATATAGCTTAGGTAGGCTATGTGAAAGCCAAAAAATACTGATTGAAGCTAGGCACAGGGCAATGGGAGATGCTAAGGCTACTGCTATTTTGTTTGATCGAATGATCAAGTCCGACTATCAGATCATCAATCAATCGCTGAAGAAGAATACGGGTGAAGCCTTTTTGCCTCCTAATTTTCCACATTCCAAATTCAAGGAAATTCCAACTTCATGCGGCGTCTATTATATGCTCAATGAACATGGAAAAGCCATCTATGTAGGTAAGGCTATAAATATTAGAGAACGGTTTAAGAATCACTTTTCTGGACAATTACTTCCAAATCTGAAGCAAAAACTTAAGACTGAAGTCTTTGATTTGAAATGGGAACTTACCGGAAGTGAATTTATGGCTCTTCTATTTGAAACTTTGGAAATCAAAAGATTATGGCCAAAGTATAATTCTGCGTTGAAGCTTCCTAAGCGTATGTATGGCTTATTTCACTATGAGGATAATTCAGGCTATGGGAGATTTCAGGTTTCAAAGATTACCAAGTTTTTCAAGCCGATCGAATCATTTTTCTCCATGGAGGAGGCCAATGCTTTTCTCAAAACAGGAATAAATACCTATGGTCTTTGCCCCAAGTTATGCGGTCTAAGAAAAGTGAATTGTGATCCAGAAGAGGAAATGAGTTGCGATGGAGCATGTGGTTTCACAGAGAAACCAAATGAATACAATAAGCGAGTAGCGGAGTTTACGGGGAAGATCAAAGCAAGTCAAAAGGAAATCTTGATCAGACTAGTTGGGCGAAATACAAATGAGACAGCCTACTGCATGTTTGAAAGTGGAATGTTGAGCAGATTTGCTTACTTAGGTAATGATCAAGTTACAGAAGATATTCCATCCCAATTAGAACTTGTGACGCAGGTGCCTGAGACGTATTACATCCTCCGGCAATACATCCATCAGATCAGCCCTGAGCAGATTATGGTTTTGGAAACTAACTAAGATCACCTATAAGTTGGGTGTATTAAATGTATCACCCTGATTGATATCTCCTGTTTCAAATCCTTTTTTAAACCACTTCATACGCTGGGCAGAGGTGCCATGCGTGAAGGAATCTGGTGTTACGCGACCTGAGGATTGCTTCTGGAGGCGGTCATCTCCGATTGCATTAGCGGCATTCAGCGCTTCATCCAAATCCCCTTTTTCCATCCATCCAATGGACTTTTGGCTGTGATGTGCCCAGACTCCGGCTAGGAAATCGGCCTGAAGTTCTAATCTTACAGAATACTGATTGTATTCTTTTTCACTTACCTCACTACGCAGCTTGTTCAGTTGATCAGTGATTCCCATGATCTTTTGGATATGGTGACCAACTTCATGTGCGATGACGTAAGCTTGCGCAAAATCACCTGGAGCATTTAATTTCACTTCCATTTCCTGAAAAAAGCTGAGATCTATATACAGTTTTTCATCGCCCGGGCAATAAAATGGGCCTGTCGCACTTGATGCCATCCCGCATGCGGAAGAAACTTGCCCGCTGAATAGGACCAAAGTAGGTTCTCGGTAATTTTCTAATTGCTTGTTCCACACATCCTCAGTATCAGCAAGGATAGTTTCACTAAAAGCCGCCAGTCTGTCCTCCTCTGCGGTAGGCGTATAGCTGGTTTCTGTGGTGAATCCCTGCCCACCGCCTCCCATGAAATTTCCCAAGAAAGTAAGTGGATTGGTGCCGGTAATTACCGAAATGGCAATTATTATCCCGACAATGATCAGCCCGGTTTTGGAAAACAGAATCCTAATCAGGGGTCCAATAAGCATGGGATTAAATCCACCGCCACCGCCCTTGCCCCGTCTATCCTCTACATTGGAGCTTCGTCTTCTTCCTTCCCATTTCATATGATTATAATATTCTTTTAAATGTAATCGCGTCCAGATAATTATCGTGAGCTATTGATAGGAAACTTGCAGGTCTTCTAATCATCCCTAAGTGAGACAAGGTAATGCTCGATTTCATGGCATAAAAAGGTTGATTTTGTCTAAAATTAACCAAATTGGACGATTGGACATTGTCCTTTATTTATTTTCGAAAAAATAACTTAATCCCATAACCTATGAACAACAAATTTTTCCAAAGACTATCACTAAGCCTTGCTTTAGTTTGTGCCGTTACGCTAGTCCAAGCTCAGACTGGAGTGGGTGTGAAACCAGAAAAAGGTGCCAAAATGTATTTGGATGGAACCAAAAAATCACTTGAAAAAAACTGGGTGTATTGGGAAGGTCCGAGGTTTGCAGCGGAAATGCCGATAAAATGGCCTGAAGTCACTGACCCTGTAGATGGCGGTACTGTAATCAGTAGCAATGATCCTGCGGGAGCTGGCGGTCTATATGGTGCGGCAGATATTGTCACTAAAGATAAATTCAAAGATTTTCGTGCGCACGTGGAATTCTTTGTTAAAAGCGAAGGTGGAAACTCAGGGGTTTATCTCCAGAATCGGTATGAAGTTCAGATCCTCGATGGAGATTATGGAGATCATGGCATGGCTGCTTTGATCAATGAACATGTCCCAGCTTCTGAAGAGTATTATGGCATTGGAAAGTGGAATGCGTATGATATTGAATTTAAAGCAGCTCGTTTCGAAGACGGTAAACTTGTGGCTAAACCTCGCGCAACAGTTTATCTGAATGGGGTTAAAATTCACGAAGACAAAGAAATACAGCAAGTTTGGGGAGGTCCAAATTCAGGTCTTGACGGAGGGAATGATGGAGGCAAAGGAATTACCGATACTCCAGGCGGATTGAAGTTGCAAGCGGAAGGACATGATGTGTTTTTCAGAAATGTGTGGATAAAGAAGCTGGACTTAGACGACAAATCGACTGATTTCTAAGAAAATATAAAGCATCAAAAAGCCCTGAATTGTAGGATTCAGGGCTTTTTGCATTTAATTTTCTTTCTGCTTCTTAGAAAAGATGAAAACTATTTTTCTGTCTAAATCTAAACTCAGGGTGAGTAAAGCAATCTATAATTTTCAGAAACGTCTGAGTTTATCATTCTAGAGCTTTAATCGGGTAATCGCAATTTGGGTATATATTCTTTCAAAGGGTATTCAATGTTTTAGCCATTTGATTTATAATCAAAGTGTGCTTGGCAATGGATTCATAAGAATATTTTGGGCTAGGCTTCAGGGTAAAGTTCCGGAATTTGAGAATTTTTACTTGGACATGTAATTGGAGAAATTGACTAGGGTGATTGTTAATCACCTTATTTATCCGAATTATTATGCGAATATAAAGGAAGTAGGCTTTACTATTCGATGTGTTTGCTGATATTATTGACAAAAATTAGAAAAGTGGTTTTAATACCTGTTGAGTTGTCAGTATTTAGTTTGATTTATTGGATAATCTCTCTTAAAGTTCCTGTTCCAAATCCAATCATTTTCCAATCCGATATTTCCAGGTCAATTACAGCCATCATTCCGGGCTGTAATCCAAGATAATTCTCATTGGAAATATGTGATAGAAGTAAGCTGATGGTAGGATTGTGTCCTACAAAAAGGCAAGTTTCAATTGCATCTGAAGTTTTTTCCAGCAACTCTATCATATTGCCCAGGTCGCCTTGATAGATGTCTCGTGTGAAAATTGACTCCTTAATAGTAATGTACTTTCCTATCAATTCGGCTGTTTCCTTGGTGCGTTCTGCTGACGAACAATACATCAAATCAACAGATTTGAACAATTGGCAGAGGCTTCCACTCATACGAATTAGGTTTTCTCGACCTTTTTTTGTGAGTTGCCTTTGAAAATCTGAACCTTGGGAAAAACCTGCTTCTCCGTGCCTAAGTAAAAACAATTGCTTCATGATAAGTGTTTTACACCCTTGAAAGTGTTCCATACTTTACTCAAAAATCCCTCCAAATCGGGTCCAGTGAATTTTAAATATTTGGACGAGAATACAATGCCGTCTATTTTTAGCTTTTCGTATCGGGTTTGAAAACCCAGAAAAACCGCCTCTTATGTCAAAAAACCTTGTTATCGTCGAGTCACCAGCCAAAGCCAAAACCATTGAGGGATACTTGGGCAAGGACTATAAGGTAGCATCCAGCTACGGTCACGTTCGGGATCTTCCAAAAGGCGATAAAGCAATCGATATCAAAAATAGATTTAATCCTACTTATGAAGTCACGGCCGATAAAAAAGACGTGATTAAGAATCTTAAGGCTCTGGTCAAGGATGCAGAGACTGTCTACCTTGCGAGTGATGATGACCGTGAGGGAGAGGCTATTTCTTGGCATCTGAAAGAAGTATTGAAGCTTAAGGATGAAAATACCCGAAGAATTGTTTTTAGAGAAATTACTAAAAACGCGATTACCAAAGCGATTGAAAACCCGCGGGGAATTGATATAGATTTGGTAAATGCTCAGCAAGCAAGACGGATTTTGGACCGATTGGTAGGTTTTGAGCTTTCTCCTATTCTCTGGAAAAAGATAAAAACCGGACTTTCTGCAGGTAGAGTTCAGTCAGTAGCGGTTCGCCTTATCGTAGATCGAGAGCGGGAAATAGAGCAGCACAAAGCCAAATCCAGTTATAGAATCACAGCGATTTTCGAGGTAGAAGGGAAAACCTTCCAAGCTGAACTCCCAAAGAAATTTGATACAAAAGCTGAAGCTGAGGAATTCTTAAAGAAATGCCTTGAAGCAGATTTTTCTGTAGCTAACTTAGAAAAGAAGCCTGGAAAGAAATCTCCAGCTGCACCTTTCACTACTTCTACACTTCAGCAGGAGGCAAGTAGAAAACTTTATTTCTCAGTGGCACAGACCATGTCTGTAGCTCAGAAACTCTATGAAGCTGGTAAGATTACCTATATGAGAACAGATAGTGTGAATCTATCAGATGATGCGATGGCTTCCGCCAAAAATGCAATTAAGGATTCATACGGTGACAAATACCATAAATCAAGAAAATTCACAACCAAGTCTGAAGGTGCTCAGGAAGCTCACGAAGCCATCCGGCCTACTGACTTTGCCAATTCTCAAGTCGCTGGAGAACGCAACGAGCAGCGACTATATGAGCTGATCTGGAAGCGTGCTATTGCTTCGCAGATGGCTGATGCAGAATTGGAAAAGACTATCATTACTATAGATATTTCCAATCAGCCTCAAAACCTTGTCGCTACCGGAGAAATCATCAAGTTTGATGGATTCCTGAAAGTTTATCTTGAAGATACTGATGACGAACCAGAAGAGGATGATAGCACTGAAGGTAAAGCATTACTACCTCCTTTGACTATTGGCCAAAACTTGAGTCTTCAGGAAATGAAAGGGCGTGAGACCTTCTCCAGACCATCTCCACGATATACCGAAGCCTCATTAGTAAAGAAATTGGAGGAATTGGGAATCGGCCGTCCATCTACTTACGCGCCGACTATCTCTACAATTCAGAGACGTGAATACGTGATCAAAGAATCCAGAGACGGAACGCCTAGGGATTATGTAGAGATGATCATTGCCAAAGGTCAATTCAAAGATGCTACTAAAACAGAAAATACTGGAGCAGAGAAGCAAAAGCTGTTTCCTACCAATATTGCAATGGTGGTAAATGACTTCTTGGTAGAGCATTTTCCAAATGTGATTGACTTTAGCTTCACAGCTAGAGTAGAGAAGGAGTTTGATGATATCGCAGCAGGAGGTCAGGTTTGGCAGGATATGCTGGATTCTTTCTACGGGGACTTCCATAAAAATGTAGAAGACACAGAACAGGTTTCTAGACAAGATATCAACTCAAGCCGTGAACTTGGCAACCACCCAGTAAGTGGTAAGCCAATGATAGCTAGGTTAGGGAAATTTGGTCCATTGGTTCAAATTGGTGATTCCGAAGACGAAGAGAAGCAGTTTGCAAGCTTGAAAAAAGGGCAATTCATTGAAAATATCACAATGGAGGATGCGCTTGAGTTATTCAAATTGCCGCGCGATATCGGGATGTTTGAGGATAAAAAAATGGTGGCTGCAATTGGTAGATTTGGTCCATACGTGCGCCATGATGGGTCTTTTGTCTCCTTGCCAAAGGAAATGGATCCACTGAGCATAACCGAAGAGGAAGGGATACAGCTGATCAAAGATAAGCGTGAAGCAGATGCGAAAAAGCATATTAAATCATTTGATGAGAATCCGGAGATTCAGGTTTTGAATGGTCGATGGGGTCCTTACATCAAGATGGGTAAGAATAATTATAAAATCCCTAAGGATAAAGAGGCTGAAACTTTATCTTATGAAGAGACCATTCATATTATTGAAAATCAGCCAGAACCAAAGAAAAAAGGTGGGCGGTTTGCCAAGAAAAGTAAGTAACTCGAACACTATTTGAATAGTTATGAACAAGTCTAAATCAATGCTAAAAAGGATTGTTTTAGGCTTGTTTTTATTTTTAGGCAGCTTCTCTTCTTTTGCACAGGCAATTTTTAAAGGAACTGTAGCCGATAACGAAACGGGTAAAGGTATTCCTTTCGCTACAGTATTTTTAGCAAATACTACCATTGGCACATCTACAGACGAAGAAGGAAAATTCTCTATTTACCTGTCTGAAGGGAATTATGAAGTGATTATCCGTATGCTAGGCTATGAAGGCTTAACATTTAATCTTCCTGCAGCTATAGTAAAGCCGCAAGGATACAAATTTATGCTTGTTCCTATAGATGAAGAATTAAGTACTCTAAATGTAAATGACAAACGTGATCCTGTTTGGTATAGGAATTTGGCCGATTTCAAAAAGTACTTCTTAGGCACTTCACTAAATGGAAAAGCCTGTGTGATAGAAAATGAATTGTCCATGATTCTGGATGATCAATCCGAACCAGGTTCACTGATAGCTTCTTCAAGAGATATTCTTAAAATAGAAAATCCTAATCTAGGTTATAGGCTTGATTATCTGCTAAATGATTTCCGCTTTAACTATAAGCAAGGGTTTGTCACTTACGGGGGGTATCCGCTTTTTACTCCAGACTCTACTCTTTCAAGGAGAAAGCAGAGAAGGGTAGAAAAGAATCGGTTGGAAGCTTATTACGGGAGTTTGCAGCATTTCCTTCGTGCAGTATATTCTGGTACAACAGTATCTGAAGGCTTTGAGATAAGAAGACTTTTCCGCAAGGATGATCCGGTTCACTCAGGAAAAATTGATAGTGTAGCTACGGACCTTATTACTTCAATAGATATTCGAAAAAACAGGGAAAGAAGAGAGTATTTGGAATTCGATGGGCATTTACTAATTACCTACTTGAATGAAAGAGAAAGCCCTCACTATATTATGGGGCTCGGCAGAGGAATTCGTAATTATCAAACCTCAATTATAAGACTAACAGTCCAACATCTTGAGGTTTTTGAGAATGGTAGCCTTTCAGATCCGTTTGGGCTGGTGGTGGAGGTTATATAGGTTGGGAACGAGTCGGTGATCTACTTCCTATCGACTATTATCCCGAAGTGGAGCCTTAAGCAGAAGAGCAGTAGATCACTTTTATGGTACGCCTTACTTTAAAAAATCCGGGTGTTTGTAGCTGGGATTTGGGTAGGTGTAGAAACCTTCACCCGATTTGATTCCCACTTTCCCTTGATCCACATAGGTTTTTAGAAGGGCTGCAAAAGCACGCGATGCGGGGTTTCTACGTGAGTTAGTGATGTGCCAAGCAGTATCCAAACCCACATTATCTAAGATTCCAAAAGGTCCAGCCTGCATGTTGAAATTCACCATCCATGATTTGTCTATCGCCTCTACTTCAGCGATTTCCCCAGTAAGAAGTCGTCCAGCTGCATCGATCCAAGCGATTAGTAACGTATTGAAAATGTATCCTGAATGTTCTTTCTTGACTAATATGGGTATTTGATGGAGCCTTCTTCCAAGATCTTCTAAAATAGTAACGACGGCTGCTGATGTGCCTGCATGCGGCATAATGTCAACGACTCTGGAGTGAAAAACATCATGAAAATGAAAAGCGCAGAATTTCTCAGGTCTACTAGACACTTCTGCAAATTGGGAAGGAAGCAGGTAAGAGGTGTTGGTTGTGAAAATCGTATGTTCTGCAGCCAGTTTACCTATTTTATTCCAAACCTTAGTTTTAATGTCGGGATCTTCCGTGACGCTTTCACTGATTAGATCTACCTGTTGCAGAGCTTCTTTAAGATCGTTTGTAAAGGAAATTCTTTCCAGAGCTTGAAGTCCTTTTTCTTCATTTATAAGTTCAGCTCGACTTAATTGAACCACTAATTTTTTCATAGTGGACAAAGAGTTTTTCAGGCTTTTCTCCTGAATATCATATATGTTCACCTGATAACCTGAAATTGCAGCTTGCAATCCAATTCTGGTTCCTAGGTTACCAGCGCCTATAATACCAATAGTAGAAATAATCATTAAGATCTGATTCTCTGTAAATTAAATAGTAAAACCGCCATCAGCCGTGAAGACTGATCCAGTGGTGTATGAGGCCGCAGGGGATGCTAAGAATAAAGCCATAGCGCCAATTTCATGTGCTTTCCCTATGCGTTTGATAGCAAGTTTCTTCATGACCATGCTCATTATCTTCTCATTAGACCATAGCGGTTCGGAGAATTTGGTTTCGATCAAGCCTGGACAGATTACATTCACCCGGATTTCAGCTTCTCCCCATTCCTTTGCCAAGACTTTGGTCATGGAGATCAAAGCTGCTTTGCTTACGCTGTAGATTCCCAATCCATGTTCAGGAGAAATACCACCAATAGAGCTGATGTTGATCACTGAGGCATTGGAAGATTCTCTTAGATATGGCCAGCAAAGTTTTGAGAGTTCGAATGGAGCCTTGACATTTACATTCATAATTTTATCAAATGCTTCCGAACTTGTTTCATGAACTGGGCCAAAAACAGGGCTTGTTGCTGCATTATTTACTAAAATATCAAGTTGGCCGCATGCTTCAATAGTTTTCTCGACCAGCTGTGGGAGTTCCTGCGTGTTTCCTACATTACAGGCTATGCCGATTGCTTCATATCCTTTCGCCCGAAGCTTACTTGCCATTTCATCTACAGCTTCTTGTTTTCTACTGCAAAGCACGACTTTAGCACCAGCTGCTGCAAAAGTTTCTGCAATGCAAAAACCGATTCCTTTGCTGGCTCCGGTTATGAGCGCGACTTTTCTTTCTAGGGAGAATAAAGAGGAGAGATCCATAAGTAGGTTTATTTTCTACTTTCAAGTTATCAAAAGATAAAGATTAAGCCTGAACGAATGCGTATTATTCCAAGTTAAAAGGATATTAATTGGCAAAGTGAAATCTTAGCAAGCTATGAAATCGAACATTACTAAAAAGTCACACTGAGGAATGATTATCTGTGATGCGAGATTCCATATGACCATTGAAAAATAATTACAAACAGATGAAAGAAGTAATTTTTGAAAAAACAGGAATGCCGGAGGACGTATTGCAGGTAAAAGAATCACCAGCCCCAGAACCAAAACCGCATGAAGTTCAGATACAAGTAAAGGCGAGAAACATCAATCCTTCTGACCTGATGTTTATTCAAGGTCGGTATGGAATCCAGCCTAACTTGCCAAGTAGTGCTGGTTTTGAAGCGGCGGGAATAGTAAGTAAGTCAGATGCTGATGGTAAAATGCCTGTGGGAACTAGAGTAATGTTTACTGCTCAGGGAACCGCGACGGGTACATGGAGAGAATACATTACGTTACCAGCAAAGCAAGTTTTTTCTATGCCGGAAGGTATGACTTTCGAAGTAGCTTGTCAGGCTTTCGTCAATCCTGTAACTGCCGTAGCCATGGTCAGTAAATCTGAGTTGAAGGCTGGAGAATGGCTTTTACTTACCGCTGGCGCTTCAGCTTTTGGAAAATTTGCCTTACAGGTAGCTAAGAGTAAAGGAATTAAAGTGGCTTGTACAGTTCGCCACGATGAGCAGAAAAAGTATTTAACTGACCTTGGTGCTGATTTGGTAATTAATACGGAGAAAGAAGATTTGAAAAAGGCGATCACAGAAGTCTCAAAGGAAGGAGTTTCTGCGGTTTTTGACGCAGTAGGTGGAGAACTTGGAGCCAAGGCTCTGGCTTGTATCAAGCAATTCGGGAAAATGTATGTTTTCGGAGTATTGAGTTTGCAGAATATGCCGCTCAATACGGGAATGATGATTTTCAAGGAAGTGACTATTGAGGGATTTTGGCTGAGTAGCGTTTTGCAGCGAATTAGTAGTGAAGAGAGAGCTGAGCTTTATAAAGAAACTCAGACCTTTTTGATGAGGGATGATTCCAAAGCAGAAGTAGCTGAGAAGTTTCCGCTTACTGAAATTAAGGCCGCAATTGAAGCATACAACAAACCAGGGAGAAATGGAAAAATCCTTTTGGTGAGTTAATTTCTTTGAAATAGTTCTTCATAAAAAAAGGGATTCCCCATCTTTGCATTTCAAATCAACAAAACTGAACGGAATGAATTGGGATACGCTGGATAAAGAGCTTACCGAAATAGTAGAAAAAAGAAATCAACTTGCCGCTATGGATTATAGCGACGAAAGTTATGATGACCTAGAAGAAGAGCTTCATGACTTGGAAGATGATTTCAACGAGAACTATGAGGATAGACTTGAAACTGAAATTGAAAAAATTCAGGATAAACTTAAGTCTGACACTGATATCTTACTTCCAACAGCATACATAGCTAATGCTTACAAGCCACTTCTTCCTGACGCCAATGGTGTCGTGAGCTATGAAGTTGGTGGACTGCAAGGCGTGCCAATCGAATCAGAGCAATTTGACAAGCAGGATGTTCGCATCGTTTTGATTCCCAACCCAGCGCGTTTCGTCATGTTGATCAATGGCAAGCAGCTTAAGGATCTTTGGAGAAGTAGATAGTTAAGAAGTAGCAAGACGTTAGTACAAAGATTTTAGAGTTAAAATTCTAGATTAAAGACATAAATATTATGAAAAACCTGGTGAATAGCTAGGTTTTTTCTTTCCACGAGAAATAGGCAATGAATACAAAAAGAGTAGTTATAACCGGGTTAGGAGCTTTATCTGCTCTTGGTAATGATGTAAAAACCAACTGGCAAAACGCGAAGGAAGGGAAAAGCGGAGCTGGTGCCATCAGCTATTTCAATGCTGAGAAATTCAAAACCCGATTTGCCAGCGAAATCAAGAATTTTGACCCTACGTTGAAACTTGATAGAAATGAGATTAAGCGAGCTGATCTTTATACCCAATATGGACTATACGTTGCCGCTGAAGCTATGGAAGATTCGGGTTTGGATGTCTCCCAACTTCAATCACCATTTGATGCGGGAGTGATCTGGGGCACTAGCCAAGGTGGTATGAATACCTTCGAAAAGGAGATGAAGGAGTTTATTGGAAATGATCTAAGCCCACGATTCAATCCTTTTTTCCTTCCCAAATATTTGGTGAATATGGCCTCTGGGGTTATTTCCATGAAGTACGGCTTTATGGGAATCAACTATACACCTGTGACTGCATGCGCCTCTTCTAATAGTGCAATCATGGATGCTTTCAACTACATCAAGTGGGGAAAAGCTAAAGTGATTATTACTGGAGGTTCGGATGCTCCGATCACCGAAGCTTCCATGGGAGGTTTCAACGCATTGAAAGCACTTTCTACACGAAATGAAGATCCTACTGTTGCTTCAAGACCTTTTGATGTAGATAGAGATGGATTTGTAATGGGAGAGGGAGCTGCAGCTTTAATTCTGGAAGAATATGAGCATGCGAAAAAGCGAGGAGCCAAAATTTACGGGGAAGTGGTAGGTGCAGCGATGACAGCTGATGCATATCATTTGACAGCCACGCATCCTGAAGGTGAAGGAGCTTACATGTGTATGAAGTTCTCTTTGGAAGAAGCAGGTTTGGGTATTCAGGATGTAGATTATCTGAATGCACACGCCACTTCTACTCCTACAGGTGACTTGAGTGAGATTAAAGCTCTCACAAGGCTTATGGATGGCGGTAATGATAATTTGCACATCTCGTCTACTAAATCCATGACAGGGCATTTGCTTGGTGCGGCAGGAGCTATTGAAGCGATATTCTGTGTGAAGGCGATCAATGAAGGAGTTGTACCTCCAACCATCAATACTGAAAATCTGGATCCAGCTATCCCAGCAGGAATACAGATCGTCACCAAAAATGCCATCGAGAAAAAAGTTAAGGTTGCTTTAAGTAACACCTTTGGTTTTGGCGGACATAATGCCACAGTGATCTTTAAGGAGTTTGAATAATATTCGTTAACCTTTGGGGTTTATAATACCCCGAAGGTTTTTCATGCTTTCTACCACAAAGTCACAGGGAGCGCAAAGTATTTCACAGAGATTTTTTTAGGATCTGCTGAATATTTCAGGATATGACTTAATCAAAAATGGCTCCTTCATTTAGATTGAGCCATTTTATTCGGATTATAAATCCCTTGATATAGCTTCGGGATTGCATCCCGATAACTATCGGGACCCGAAGAACTTATTTTCTCCAAACGTAGCGTCGCCGCGCCTCCCGTACAGCTGTCGGGAGCGAGAAGTAGTTAAATCTTACCTGAACCCCAACTTCACCCTAACTTTTGCCAAAATCTCAGCTCCCACGGCTTTCGCTTTTTCTTCACCGGCTGCAAGCTTCATTTCGATTTCTTCTGGATGATTCATGTAGAAATCAAATAGCTCCCGCTCTTTACGGTATTTTTCCAGGATCAGCTCTAGAAATTCCTTTTTAGCATGTCCATAGCCATAATTCCCACCTTCATATTTTGCTCTCATTTGCTGAGTTTGCTCGGCAGAGGCTATCAGGCTGTATAACTTAAATGTATTGTCTGTATCTGGATCCTTTGGCTCTTCCAATTCTTTACTATCCGTCACAATGCTGTTTACATTTTTCTTCAACGCTTTCTCAGGAAGGAAAATATCAATGAAGTTATTGTAAGACTTACTCATCTTCTGGCCGTCAGTACCCGGAATTGTTTTTACAACTTCATCTATTCTAGCTTCTGGGATTGTCAAAATATCTTCACCAACGATTCTATTAAAAGTAGAAGCGATGTCACGTGTCATCTCTAGATGCTGCATCTGGTCTTTTCCCACAGGGACTAAATCAGCTGAATACAGCAAAATATCAGATGCCATCAATACGGGATATGTGAAGAGTCCTGCATTCACATCTGCCAATCGTTCAGCTTTGTCCTTGAAGCTGTGCGCATTTGCCAGCATAGGGAAAGGAGTAAAACAGTTCAGATACCAAGTCAATTCTGCTACTTCAGGTCTTCTGGACTGGCGATAAAAGGTAGTATGCTCTATGTCCAACCCAAAGGCAAGCCATGCTGCAGCCACTGCGAGTGTATTTTGCTTGCGTACCTCACCGTCTTTGGAAGAAGTGAGTGAATGCATGTCTGCAATAAAAATGAATGACTCCTCCTTGTTTTCTTTTATCAATTCAATAGCAGGGATGATCGCTCCTAGGATATTTCCCAAGTGTGGTCTGCCGCTGCTTTGAATGCCTGTTAATACTCTTGCCATTGCTCTGATTTTGGTGCAAATTAAGTAAATCAGCCTATAATACGTTTGAAATTATGCGTTAATTGCGGGCATGATTAGAATTGAAAAAACCCTTTATATCCTCTTATTCCTTTATTTTTTATCCCAACTTGCACTGGCTCAAGAACCTATAACTCCAAAGTTGATCTGGGCAGTGAATAAGGTTGATTTGGGAACTGTCTTGGAAGAGCAGGGGCCACAGGTAGCAGAATTTCAATTTACCCATACGCAGGACTCTTTATTTTTTATAGAAACAGTCGTGACAGATTGTGGATGCACCACAGTAGAATATACTAAGGATACCTTACAGGTAGGGGAAAGCGGGATATTGCAGGTTTCATTTGACCCATCTTCCGGTGCTGGTTTTTTCTCCAGAATGATAGTGGTGAAGGGCAATTTATTCGGCGTTCAGGATACACTGTATATTGAGGGAAATGCCATCCCAAGAGCAAGTGATCCTGAAGGAACTTACACAATACGAAAAGGTGATTTAGGCTTTCGTCTTGCCAAGATAAACGTAGGAGAGGTTTTTACAAATGAACCAAAGTTGAAGCAAGTGGAGGTTTACAATTTTGGTGACAAGCCTTTTTACAAAGATAGTCTGATGTATGCCGGACCTGAATATATCCAAGTGAATCAGCTTACGGATTCGATTATGCCAAAGGACCGTGGATTGATTCAGTTATTTTATGATGGAGCAATGAAAAATGATCTTGGCTATTTTGAGGATCAAATCTCACTAAACTGGCAGGATAGTACCACCTATATTTCTTTGAATGTGTTAGCAGATGTATTTGAGTATTACGCACCTTTTTCTAAGGATAACTTGAATCTAGTGCCTCAACTAGTCGTGGACCCTAGAGAAATTGATCTGAGAACCATCAAATCTGGTGCAATCCAAGTGGAGAATGTGGTGTTGAGTAATAGAGGAAAGCAAGTTTTGGATATAAAAAAAGTCCAGGGGAATTGTGAGTGTTTGAAACTTGAGCTACCAAAAACTTCACTTGATCCGGGAGAATCCATTCAGCTTAAAGTAGTTTTTGATCCCAAAGGAAGGAAAGGAATAGACCAGCGGAATATTTACATATTCAGTAATGATCCAGTAAATCCAGTGCAATTATTTTTGCTTAAAAGTAGGGTGGAATAATACACTCATAAATTTCCGGATTTTAGCCTTAATTTAAGCGACTACATACTCATAGCGATCATTTTTTACACCTAAACTGAAATGAAAAGAAAACTACTCATTATAATTTTTTTGATTTTTACACTGCCATCATATGCAGCCAAAAAATATGTATCGCCAAGTGGAAGTTCTTCAAATTCGGGAAGCTCCGTTATGGAAGCCTGGTCACTTTCTTTTGCACTTGGAGCCACATCTCCTTTGAGTCCAGGTGATTCATTGATATTAGCAGACGGGGTATATCCGGGCAATTATATTTCAGAAGTAAATGGATCAGCGGCCAATCCGATTAAAATCATGGCTATGACCACAGGTAAGGCAATTATTGACATTGGAATAAATGGAGCGGCAGGATCCGGGATTATTGTTAATGGAAATAATACATGGTTTATTGGAATACATGTCACTTCTTCTGACGCAATTAGGCAATCGGACGATAGCAATGGAAATGCCCCTGTGACATATGAATCAGGCATTGCAGTATATGGAAATAATAATAAACTTATAAACTGTTGGGTTTATAATGTAGTGGGGGGAGGATTGGAGCTGTGGAGGTCTGGATTGAATCTTGAAGTATATGGATGTATAATTTTTAACAATGGATCGCAAGATGCTTTACGCGGTCATGGCCATGGTATGTATATCCAACATGACGATATCAATTCTCCGAAGCAGATTGTCAATAACTTTGTTTTTCAAAATGCATCTCAAGGAATAAATATTTATACAACGAATCCTGTAAATCGTGGGATGATTATAGATCGCAATGTGTCCTTTAATACAGGAGTTATAGCGAATTTTAATCCGATTCTTTTTCGCCCTCCTCATAACTTGACAATTGGTTCCAAGAATAACGTCAGCAGTGAAGTGGAGGTACGTGACAATATGTTTTATTCTGATTTGCAGGGTGGAAGACTAGAGCCATCTCAGGTGAGCAATGTTACCCTTGGAAGAACATATTTTCCAAACGCCAATTTGAAGTTTTTAGAAAATAAAGTTTATGGGGGACGAAACCAAGTGGAGTTCCTGTCTACCAGTAATTTAGAGTTTAGGAAGAATCTTCTGTTCAAGATAAGTGGTAAATTCTTTGAATTATTAGGTTCAGATAAAACATATACGAAGGCAAATTGGAATTCGAATACTTACGTTAATTTTTCTTCTAATACATCAATATTTGATGGTTTAAGCTTTACAGATTGGAAAAAAACATATGGTTTTGATAGTGATAGTCAGCTGTTTTCTGTAGCTCAGAAACCAATCGAAACCCTTGTAGTTCAGAATAAATATGTCCCCAATCAATACTATGTGACTATCCTGAATCTTAGTAATCAGGAAATTATAGATTTAGATTTTTCTGAATATGGGATAACAGATGGGCAGGATTATGTAATAAGGGATGTTCAAAATCCTTTTGATCAGGAACAGAGAGTCGTTGCTAAAACGAATGGAAATATGATTCCATTTCCGATGAATTGGACCAAATCCTTGCAACCAAAGGGCAATATGCCACATCAGGTAAAGCATACGGATAAAACATTCGGAACATTTATTTTAGAATTTTCGAAAGTAGCAGAGACAAAGCGGCCAGATGTAAAAGACTCAGTGGCGATATACCTTAATAATGGTGGAGAAGCCTATCTGACTTCAGTTGATTTTTTAAATGAACAACCTGGAACAGATTTCACATTTGCATCTTCTCAGGGATTTCAGTTTGATTGCAATAATTTGGGGTTGAATGAAATCACCATTACCTCTACAAACTCAGCTTCAGGAGATAAATGGGAGGATGAAACCAGACTTTTTGTACTGGACACTATCAAACCTTATTTCACTTCAATATCAAAAACTTTTGAATTTGATCCTGTGGTTGGCAAAGTTGAATTCAATAAGGATGACTTTGCAGGTATTGATATTCAGGATAATTGTGCAGGAGATTTTGAAATGACATTTGGTAGATCCACGACTATAACTTGTGCTGATTTGCAGGAATATTATGAAAAAGGAAGACTGGATGTTGATATCACTGTTTCGGATCAATCTAAAAATAAGTTCACAGTACGCTCATTCATCACACTCAATGTCATTGAATCTGTCAAGGTTTCGTTGACTGCTAATTCTGAATCCCAAGAAGGAGATCCTGTAAAATTATCATTAGGCTCAGAGTTCGCATTTGAAGTGTTAGGTTGGTATAGAGGAGAAGAGCTGTTATCGTCCAGCTCAGATAAGCAGTTTACAGTGACCAAATCAGGTGTGTATAAAGCTAAGCTTAAGCCTGTAAACGGCTGTGAGGTATTTTCAAAACCAATTGAAGTGACCTTCGAAGATGCTGCTGAATGGCCTGTGGTGAAAGATAAAATTGAGATGGAGCTCGTTAAAGAGGGGAAGGCAACTCTAAAACCTGAGCAGGTATTTACGAAGTGGCCAATTAGTTCTGAATTCACCGTGGAATTGAGCAAATCGGATTTTACCTGCGATGACCTTTGGTCAAATATTGTTGTTGTCAAGATAACTGATTCAAAGGGAACAGTTGAAGAAAAGGAAATTGAGGTGATAGTTAGGGATAAATCAAACCCAGTTCTAGTCACCAAAAATGTGGAGGTGGTTGTTGACTTGTCTATTGGGAAAGTAGATTTGAACCCGGAGGATTTTATAGCTTCTCTCACGGATAACTGTGGAATCAAAGAAATCACTTTAAGCCGACAGTCTGTGGGCTGTGAAGATATAGGAAAGGAAATAACAGTAGAAGTGGGAGCTGTAGACAAGGCTGAGAATATCATGCAGAGACTAGCAAAAGTGACGGTGAAATCTACCAACTCTAGGCCTGTGACAGTTAGTGGCCCTGCATCTATCTGTATTGGTAATGATCAAACACTCACGCTGGAGTCAGAAGCTGAATTTGAAGTAGTAAGATGGAGAAGGAATGGAACGGAGATCAATGGCGCAACTGGCAAAACCTTGGCGATAGAAGAGGGTGGGAGCTATCATGCCATCGTCAGGTATGCTGGAGGTTGTCTTTTTGAAACGGCCAAATTCGAGGTGGAATCGCTTGCTAAACCTAGCGGAGAAATCGAAGAGGATGGAAATATTCTTAGGGCCCCTGAGGGTAATTTCACTTACCAATGGTTTAGAAATGGGGATAAACTTGATGATGCCACCCAAAGAACGCTGACAGTGAATCAAATGGGAGAATATGCAGTAGAATTGATCAACGAAGCAGGCTGTATGGCAAGGTTGGCAGCAGTAACCGTGACAATATCAGGTCTTTTCAATCCAGGTATTCTGATCTCTGAGGAACTGAAAATCTATCCAAATCCAGCTTCCTCCGAAGTTGAAATACAAGCGTTGGGAGATTTGGAATTTGCTGAGAATTCCATGAGCATTTATAATTCGAATGGCAAGGAAGTCAGCTCCAGTGTGGAGGTAGTACACCAAAGTCCAAATAAAGTAACCTTGGCAATAAGTCGTCTTGCTGCTGGAACTTATCTGATTATGATAGAAAGTCCGGATAATAGAGTGTTTGTTGGGAAGCTGGTTAAGCGGTAAAAATATTTTGTATTCTATCAATGAGAGTAAAGGTGCAAATTAGTCCTGCTCAATGGCCTATACTAACCGATAGCATCATAAGCCGTATAAATCGAGAGGTTCATGTGCGGTTATGTGAGAGGTTTAGGGGTAGATTCCCCTTTACCTAATAGATTACCATCCGTCACTGGTTAATCATTCCAAACGATAATAATGCCCCTACAATATTTAATCCGCAATGGGTATATATTGCAAGCTTCAGATTTTTTGTTTTCCATACTAAATATGTCATTGGGAATAATGCTATCACTAAAGTCAAATAAATCTGTGGCTGCCAAAAGTGATATAATGAGAATAGAATTGCACTCATCAAGGGAGCAAATTTTCCCCAAGTTTTCATTCTTGGCAATAAATATCCTCTAAAATATAACTCTTCTAAATATGGGGCTAATAAGCCATTGAGAATTAAATTCACAATTAACGTTACCAGAATTATTGATTTTGAATATCCTTCAAAATCACGGGCTTTATACCAATCAGGAAGCCAATAGAGGAATTTGTCTGTGATTATCTCATTTATAGGTTGTGTTAAACCATAGACTAGAAAGGCAAAAATAATCAGTCCAAGTGTATATAAAATAAGTTTATAGGTAGGAAGTGTCTCTGTATATTCTACCAAATCATATATGCGTTTTACATTTTCGTTTTTCTTTGCATTATTCAGATGAAATAAAATAATTGGTACTACTATTACCACTATTGCTATCAACATGGAAAGTTGTGGTGGGAAACCCATTGTCACAAAATAGGGGGTTGTCACTCCAAAAAATAGGGTGATCAGAATACCTGGATAAAGGTGATAAACAATAGATTTAAGTTTTGAATGTTGTATCATTTTCATATTGTTTATAAAATGATGGCTAACTGTCTCGCTTAAGGCGGTTTTCAGCCCCCTTAACTTTCCACTCTAAACAAATCTGACTAAACCTGAAAATCTTGATTTGAGCCAGTCAACCTAAGCTAAAAAGCAATGTGTGTGTCTTGAATAGTGAATATAGACCAAAAAGATGATCGTTCCAATGGGTGAAACACGAAGTAATCATAAATACCATTGGTACCAATACTTCATGACTAAAGTCCCTAAGGGGTGTGAGTTCCCATAATAAATCGGGAAAATCTGTTATCTGACTGACCTTGTCATAAATTCTAGTGAGGCCGTCTTTCGATTATAAGTATTTGAATTATTTGGTTAGTGATTGGTGATCGATCTTTTGGTTTTCTGGATCAGGCAATTCACTTAAATCTTTCTTCGACATTTTTAAATCCCTTATGTCTTCTATTTCATTTGATTGAAGGCTATCCTCTTTTTCAATCTTTAACAATTTTAAAAAGTATCTTTCTGAAAAACCTGTTAGGAAAGCTATTAATAAGAATGATCCAATACTTTCTATTTTTATGCCTGGAAGAATTTGCCAAGAAAGTAAAACTGTTATGAGAGCTGCAGTAAGTCCACCGACTATGGGCTTGAGCTGAAATTTTAAAAGACTTTCCCTAAATTCAATTAAATTAACCCTTGTATTTCTTATTTGTAGAAGGCCACTAATAAATCCTCCAGTTGCCCCCATTAAAACAAATACAAGTAATAATACCCAATTTATAAAAAGGGAAATTGTATCTGATGATGACGCATTAAATATGTTGGATAAAAAAGTTCCTGTTATTGATAATTCATCAAAATTTACTACTAATGGCAAAACAAGTATAGAAATTAATAAGATAAAGATTCCCCAAAATCTTAATAAAGACAACCTTTCAATTTGAAGGCCGAAGCTAATATGATTTTGTGTTGTAATTCTATTTAATTCTCCAGTAACCTCATCATATATAGCCCTTAAGTAGCCAAGTTCATCTGGATTATCATATTTCTTTATTGTATCTTCTAAAATAGAAGAGTAATCAGCATTGATTGATTTCAATTTATTTGCCCTAATAATTATTCTTTGCCGAACCACATAATGAGGAAAAATCCATATTAAATACCTCTCAATTAGGTCAAGAACATTTGCAACGTTTAGCAAATTCACATCTTTGCCCTCTAATGCTTTTTTTGCAATAAGCAAGAAATCAACAATCCTGCTTGCTGTGACAATATCGAAAAAATATTTATCATAAAAATTGTTATAT
This sequence comes from Algoriphagus aurantiacus, assembly GCF_035156405.1. NCBI lineage: Bacteria > Pseudomonadati > Bacteroidota > Cytophagia > Cytophagales > Cyclobacteriaceae > Algoriphagus > Algoriphagus aurantiacus. The sequence goes on from NZ_JAXRUT010000031.1 coordinate 52,889, forward strand.
GCAGTCCTGAAATCTCCTTCTAATTCCAAATATCTTGTTCTCAAGTTATACTTATAGTACGAATCATAATCCTTTAGTTGAACGGAACTCTCATCTTTTTCCAACCACTTAGGCACCGGCCAAAACTCATTGGTTAACCATTTTTTTTCCTCATCTGTTAAAGATTTTTTTTCAATTTCAAGTCCCATTATTTCAAGTTTTAATTGTTTATAATGATTTGGCTTCCCCGCAGGTGACGATTTAGATTTTCACTTTAAATCAGGCGCAAATTTTCACAGAAGTATAAAAATGGATTAACCACTAAATCGCCATTTTGGATAGATGCCGTGTGTGTCTTGAATAGTGAATATAGACCAAAAAGATGATCGATCCAATGGGCGAAACACGAAGTATTTATAAATACCAATGATACTAAGTCGCTATGAATAAGTCATGTAGATGAGCGTATACCAATTTCAGGGACATTTGGAATTAGCTGAGAATTTGATGAGAGCGAACCGCTTATGAAAATTATATGTCAACCTCAAATTGATTCAACTCCTATTATCGATAGTTGCTAAGTTTACCATTGTTGAATAATAACTCCCAATTGGTTATCCTTCAAAGCAAATTCCTTCGCACCCCATGGACGAAGGGTAATTTCTTTAAGATTTGGATGAAGAAATTGGGGATGGGACTTAGAAACTTTAGCATAAACTTCTTCAATATTTTTAGTCACTAGCCTAAACTCAGGATTATGCTCTTTAGCCAGTTTTGCATTTTCAAAAAGATTTATACGTAACCCGTCTTTTTCCACTACACAAAATGGTTGGGAAGATTTTATTTCATCATGACCTATGCTAAAATCCAGACAGTCGACAAAGAATTTCAATCCATCGGCAATATTTGCATAAAAAATATTTGGAACTAGTTTTTCAAAAGTCATATACTAAGATTTTAAAATTTTAGTGAGTTTCTTGACAGTTAACGCCAACAGTTAAATATACGCAGCCAGTTGTTTATTTTTCATATCTAATTGATTTAGAATTTGCTGAGAATTCTATGAGCATTTATAATTCCGACGGCAAGGAAGTCAGCTCCAGTGTGGAGGTAGTGCATCAAAGCCCAAGTAAAGTGACTTTGGCAATAAGTCGTCTTGCTGCCGGAACTTATCTGATTACGATAGAAAGTCCTGATAACAGAGAGTTTGTTGGGAAGTTGATAAAGCGGTGAGGGTAGGGTATCAGGTGCAAAAGACTCTTGAGGAAACACCAAGTCATAGCCTATATAATAAGACATTTTGAAAGGCTTATTTAATTAATCCAACCACTTCTTTTTAAGCTTGGGTAACTCTCTTAAAATAATAGTCCAGATAAGTTCATCCGAAATATTATCATATTCGTGAGCGATCCTATTTCTTGTTCCTATTATTTTCTGAGCGTTTTTTATTTCAATTTGACTACTCTTGTTTTTAGAAATCCTATTTATGGCTTCTCCAATTATCTCGATATTTCTTTCGACTGCTTTCTTCGTTTTTAAGTCAGCTTGATATTCGAAGAAATCTCTTTTTTTCTGGGAGGAAATCGAAAATCTCATCGATAGATCTATTGATGTCCTCCAGCCAAGCATTAATCTTATTGTCCATAAATTAGAACTTTTGTTGCGTCAAGTTCTTTTTTAAAAAATCGATTTTTTATTCCCCTTTCTTCAATTAGATCAATTTGGCGTTTTAGTAAATCCTCAAGATTTTCTTTGAGCTCAAAGTATAAATCGGTGTATTTGAATGGGTCATTTTCATCAAAATCCACAACAAAGTCTATATCAGAATCATCACTAAAATCATCGCGAGTTACTGAGCCAAATGCTGAAAATGTGCGAACTCTGTATTTTTCGCAAAGTTTTTTGATAAGGTTTATATTATTGTCGCTTATTTTCATCTTCCAAAAATACTTAAAATTTGTTATCCTCTGATTTTTTCATGCATTTGGTGGATTGAATTGGCTTAATGAACAAATAGCTTTATAAGACTAAGGGGGCTTATTTCTCTCTACCCCGCTTCACAATTTTAACAACACGGTTATAAATGATTTCCGCCAAGTTCCAGTCGTACCCATCAAAATTGGTGGTGTTATTAAACTGGANGGGGCTTATTTCTCTCTACCCCGCTTCACAATTTTAACAACACGGTTATAAATGATTTCCGCCAAGTTCCAGTCGTACCCATCAAAATTGGTGGTGTTATTAAACTGGATTACAACCATATCTATGTCTTTATGGTACTTGGCGATACTCTGATAGCCAGGAAGCAAACCTGTATGTTCGTAAGCGTAAATGGAGGAATAGATCTCCTGTTCCCCTTCATCGAAAATTGAACCATCATTTAGCGCCCGTAGGAATATCCCGACATCTTCAGCGGTGGCAAGCATTAAGCCTGTGTCTTCCGTCTTGAAGTCTTTGTCAATCCCCACATAATACCCGCTCATGACCTCATCCATGTCGACTTCACTCAGCGAAGTATAGGTGTTTTTTAGCCCAAGTGGTGTTAAAATTTCTTCTCGAATATATTGCTGATGGGGATAGCCTACCGTTTTATCAATCAGGTCAGAGATCAGCATGTAGTTCGTATTGGAATAGCCATAGCCTTCACCCGGTTCAAAGTCTGCTGGTGAATCTAATGCGTAATTTAAAGTCTCCTGCTTGTTTGTTGGTGGCTTGATCCAGTAATCAGGATGGTCTGTGAAATTAGGAATGCCCGATCTATGCTGCACCATCATTCTTAGGGTGATTCTATCTGAATTCTCTATTCTACCTGCCAATTCAGGAAAGTACTCAGCCAGAGTTTTATCCAAGGATAAACGACCTTCCTTGACTAGTTTCGTGGTCGCAACAGCCACATAAAGCTTGGTGATACTGGCAATCTTAAACAAAGCTTGCGGATAAGCAGGTATTTTCTTTTCTCGGTCATGCCAACCAGCAGCATAAAACTCAGGTGCTTTCCCTCCCTGATCCACGTAAACAATCATGCCGTCAAACCCATCTGCAATGCCATCTTCCAACTGTTCCTGAACGGTATCGGGTAGGGGTAAGATCCAAGCCTTCACCAAAATCCAAGGCACAAAATACAACGAACCTATGCTTGCAAGAATAAATAGGATTCGGAGGGTTTGTTTGGTTTTGGGTACGGTTTTTTTGGAATGAGTAAAAATTTAGATTGAAAAATCAGTTATTTAAAGTGTCATTCTGTAAGTTGATATCATAGATAGCTTGTTGAATGGGCAGGAAATTTTTTTCCAAGAGGTCTTCATATTCAAATTCTATTATGGGAATGTTTCTTTTTTTTGCTAGTGATATTTCTTTGTCAACCCATTCAGAGCTGTCAATATCTACAGTTCTGATAAGAAAGATGAAATCAGAGCTATTTAGTTCATCTATAACTCGGTCTTGTTTGTGTACGGAATCATTATGAATCATGTCAATATAGACGACACAAATACTTCGAATGGAGTTCAAAAGCATATTCAGAAAACTTATATTTATTTTCCCGTCTCTAATAGTATAACTCACAAATATTTTTGTCATTATCTTTTTCATTTAATCCATCCCGCCAAATCAATAAATATTAATATGATCATTATACTTGCTCCAAGTAGATAAAATAGTTGAGATTCATTAAAAAAAGATCTTACCCTAGATGATTTGTCTTTATTGCCTAAAGGCATGCCATACCCATTTGTAACCAATTGATTTTCTTTTAACTCGTTAACAATTTCAGTCATTCTAATTCTTAATTTTCTTTGATAATAGTAAGAATTAGAATCAATTGTCCAAAAAATTAGGAGTGTGGTAAAGCTACTTATGAAAATGGAAATGTCGAGATGGTTATCAGTTAACTTAAGTATCAGAGCTGCAATTCCAGCTAATAGAGATGCACAAATCTTTTTAGTAGCTAATGTGTTTTTAGAGAATTGAAGAATCGCTGAATCGAGTTGATCTATTTCTTTCAATATTAGTATCTGTTTTATATCACTCATTTATGGGTGTTTTAAATTTGTGGAGGGTCTTGTCTAAAGATCAAATATGCTATATTTATAAGTAATTGTACGAGTTTAATTAATGCTACAATTAATCCAATTTATAAGATAATTTATTTATAATATGTAAAGAACCAAATATATTTTAAGAGTTCAGGTTTTTTTGATGGGCTGTCAAAGAAAATATCAATAACTTTTGAAAAGTTGTCAGCATAATCCATATTCAAAATTATTTCTTCTATTTTATTATCTGTCAGATCTTTCGGGTTAATGGTTGTGTTATTTGCAATTTCTGACCATATCATTCTATACAAAATCAAATTCTTGTTAGTTGAAATTCCTAATGTTGCTAAGTCATCTAAATATTCTTCCGAATATGCATGCCCTTTTCTGTTGTATTCGATCTCATCATGAATGTTAGGATTATAAATTAAAACTTTAATTGGTTTATTTCCTCGCCCGTGATTGCAGTGTGTATTACTATCACAAGATGCAATCAAGTTATGGTAGGCAATATCATGTGGGTATTTATTAGGTGGAATAATATTTAAATCTCTTCTAAATTCATCCATATGTAAAACGTTATCATTTAAATTAGGATGGTTGTATATATCAAACTCTTCTTTTTTTGATTTGTGTGGAATTATGTGTTCTAAGGTGGTAGTATTGTTATTAGATAGATTTTTCATGCAATAACAGCATAAATTATTTTGCTCTTCAAGCAGGACTTCCTTAAAGTTTGTTTTGAATGGATCTTTGCTTAAAGTATCGTAGTTGGCATTTTTGTATTTGTTTTCATCATTATCCCAACAAGCCTTCAATAAATTGTTAACTATAGTTTTACCTCTATTTTCAAGTATTGACTTATCAATATATTGCATAATTTTTTAAAGCTTTGATTTCTTAGAGTCTATTTCTTCTTGAAGTTTAGAAGGTATTTCGGTTCCCAAATATTCTTCCAATTTTTCTAACATCTCGTCAGCTTTTGTGTTGTTATTTTTATCAATCAAAAATAAATATGCATTAATAAATTTGTCTATAGTTGAGGAGCGAGGTTCTACTTCCATAATTTCTGCTAAATTAGTTCCATAATCTATTCCATAAACATTTTCTACGCTTTCGTTCCAATATTCATTTCCATTATTTTCAAGCTTTATGATTTTGTTGTTCTCGTCAGCTTTAAAATTAGAAATCACTAATGGTGAGTGGGTCGTAACTATAAATTGAATATTTGGAAATGTTTTTATAAACCGTTGAAGAACTTCTTGTTGTAATGAAGGGTGAAGATGAAGTTCGATTTCATCAATCATAACAATCCCTGTAGGTTCATAAACACCATTGCTAATTATATATGAACGGTAAGCTAAGTCAAAAACGATATTAAATAATCTCTTATAACCCATTGGAAGCATTTCAGATATTATACTTCTTGTATCTGATAGCAAGAATTTTACTGAAATATCAGATTTCATCAATTTTAGTGCTGAGATGGATAAAACTTCAAATTCTTTGTTTATAAAATTGTATTCTTTATTGAGGGGTTCTGTGAATTTTATGAATTTTGATTCGATATAACCTTTTTCTTTCTCAAATAAATTAGTTCTTTCACTAGTTGCTTGATTTATTTTTGTAAAGCTATTTTCTAGTTCTAAAATTTCTGATTTAAACTTACTTATTTCATTTTTGTCTGAAATGGAATCTAATTTTTTCTTTAATCTTAATATGCTGTCTTCAATAGATCTTACTTTTGAATCATTGCTGAAGATGATATTGTCTATGTACTTAAACCGAGATTGCCAAAGAACATTACAGTTTTGATATGCATCCCAACCATAGTAAGCAAAATCCTTAGGAAGGATATCTGATTTAATAATTCTGGAAGATTTTGATCCAAGGTTGATATCGAGATGTGGAAATGAATCTCCAAAAAAGGCGTAAACAGGCCATTTTTCTGGGTTATCAATCAAATCCTTAATTATAATGTCTCTAGCATTCTTGTATAATGTAGAATGCAACCCACCAGGGTCTGACTTTTTATAGAATTCCCATTGGATTAATTTCGAATTTAAATCTATTTCATATTTAATAGAAGTTGGCCAAATAAACCCACCTTCACTCTCATCGTATCTGGTGTCTAAAATTGGTATTGAACTAACAGTGGTGTTGTTGTTGGCTTTCAAAGGGTTTATTTCTTCCTTACTTTCAGAAAATATGAAGCTTAGTCCTTTTCGTATAGCACTTAAAACACTAGATTTTCCAGATCCATTTTTACCAATTAGAATTGTAATATGTTTACCTAATTCTATATTAGTGTTTTTGTAGCATCTAAAATTTTGTATATCTATATTATTTAATTTCATGTTATAAAATTTGTAAATTGAATAATGTAATAATGTAATAATGTAATAATGTAACTTTTTTACTGAGAAATCGAAAATTTTATTTAATTTTCTATATGTCTCCTAGACAATTAAAACCAAATAGTCTAAACAAAAGCCGGTATCCCAGTAATCTCATGCCCCAAAATAAGTAAGTGTATATCGTGAGTTCCTTCGTAAGTAATTACAGATTCAAGATTCATCATATGACGCATAATCGGATATTCCCCGGTGATTCCCATTCCTCCATGGATTTGTCTGGCTTCTCTGGCGATAGTTAAAGCCATTTCCACATTATTTCGTTTTGCCATGGAGATGTGCACAGTCTTGGCTTTGCCTTCATTCATCATTTTGCCGACTTTCCAGGCAAGTAATTGGGCTTTGGTGATTTCGGTTAGCATTTCGGAAAGCTTCTTCTGCACCAGTTGAAAGCTTGCAATAGGTTTGCCGAATTGGATACGCTCAGCGGCATATTTTCTCGCGGATTCGTAGCAGTCCATCGCAGCTCCAATAGCTCCCCAGGCTATTCCAAAGCGCGCCGAATCCAAGCACTTCAATGGAGCTCCAAGACCTGATTTTCCCGGAAGAATATTTTCCTTTGGCACTTTTACATTATCAAAAACAAGTTCACCCGTACATGAAGCACGAAGCGACCATTTTCCATGGGTTTCCGGAGTGCTGAAACCTTCCATGCCCCGCTCTACGATCAGGCCATGAATTCTGCCGGCTTCATCCTTTGCCCAAACTACAGCGATATCAGCTTGGGGGGAATTTGAAATCCACAGTTTGGCTCCGTTCAATAAGTAATGGTCACCCATATCTTTGAAGTTGGTCACCATTCCACTTGGATTGGAACCATGATCAGGCTCGGTAAGACCGAAACAGCCCAGCATTTCTCCAGAAGCCAGTTTTGGCAGGTATTTATTACGCTGCTCTTCTGAGCCAAACTTATAAATAGGGTACATCACCAGCGAACCTTGCACGGAAGCTGTAGATCGCATACCTGAGTCTCCACGCTCAATCTCCTGCATGATCAAGCCGTAAGCAATATAGTCCAAGCCGCCACCGCCATATTGCTCAGGAATCTGTGGGCCAAAAGCTCCAACATCACCAAATTTCTTGACGATTTCGGTAGGAAAGTGAGCCTTCTGCGCCCAATCTTCTATGTAGGGTGAAATCTCTCTTTTGACAAAATCGCGAATGGAAGTTCTAATCAATTTGTGCTCCTCGGTGAGTAAGTCATCGAGGTCTAAAAAATCAACACCATCGAAGGTATCCTGCTTTAGTGACTTTCGTATTTCAACTGACTCCATGTTATTTTTGGTTTATTAAGATGAATCTGTGACTTTTGTCGGGAATTTAAAAATCTCCAGCTGATCCCAAGTAAATAGATCGCTGACGAAAATACTACCTTTTTATACTAAAAGCACTCATGGAGGAATCCCAATTTGATCCCAAGATATTAGATAAAATAGAACTTCTCCAGAAGAAATTCAAAGCTTCCGGCCAGGATATGCTGTCCTATCTGGAAGGGCTGCTTTATTCAGATTACCTTACGTACTGGGATTACATCAATTTGGATGTATTGCTGTCCTTACAGCAACCAAAGACGTCGTTTAAGGATGAAAAGATCTTTATCATCTACCACCAGATTACGGAATTGTATTTTAAGCTGATTATTTCTGAGTTGGAGCAAATAGCTGATGAGCAATCAATTACAGATAAATTTTTTCAGGGAAGATTGGAGCGGATCAATATGTATTTTGATCAGTTGATCGGTTCATTTGCAGTGATGTGGAAAGGTATGGAGCGGGACCAATTTCTGAAATTCCGTATGTCTTTACTTCCATCCAGTGGATTTCAAAGTGCCCAGTATCGCGAGATCGAACTGATGGCTTCGGATGCTTTTAATCTTTTGGCATTGGACAAAAGAACTGACCCGGACTTTCACACACCGACTGATGATATCTTTGAGAATTTGTATTGGCAGCAGGGAGCAATCGAATTGGCAACTGGTGAAAAAACGCTTACCCTAAAGAATTTTGAAGCGAAGTATCGTAAGAAATTGATGGATCTGATGGATTCCTACAAACGCAAAAATTTATGGCAGCGCTACATAGATATCCCAAATCCTTCTGAGGAATTGACTGAGGCGATGAAGCAATTTGATCTGAAAGCAAATGTGTTTTGGCCACTTGCGCATTATAAATCAGCTGTCCGTTTTCTACAAAGAGATCCGGTGGATATTGCCGCAACGGGTGGAACCAACTGGCAGAAATATCTGCCTCCGCGATTTCAAAAGGTGATTTTTTATCCGGAACTTTGGTCTGAGCAAGAAAGAGAAGAATGGGGCAAAGGATGGGTAGTGAAGGAGATATTTGGTGAAGAGTAGAGTTTTGGAGTAACAAGACGTTAGACGTAAGTATTTAGACCTTAGAATAAAGAATCAAGAACCAAGACCTAAGAATCAAGTAGCTAGTAGCAAGTACCAAGTCGTAAGTAAAGATTATCATTTCACCCTTTCAGGGTTAATATGACTAAAGGCTATCCCA
>NZ_JAXRUT010000032.1:0-60186 GCF_035156405.1 Algoriphagus aurantiacus
TCAGTTCCTTGGATAAATTTCATATAAAAAGATACAAAAATCACCCCATAAGTCCCATCGGGATAGTGGGTATTTTTAGTGAAATTTTGAAGGGGTTTTTAGACAGTCTGACGGTTTGCAGCTATACGCAGGCAGGGATTTTTACCACTGAATTTCCTACGAAGAACTGAACTTTAAATTTAGCACTTTCCTGTCCTACGAAGCACGAAATCCCTGCTTGCGTATAGGTGATGTTAGCGGGTCGTTGTTTTAAGTCGGTTTATTGAACGATATTAGAGTAAAATTGTCTATTAAATATAATTTTATTCAATGAGTTTTTTCATTCCATTTATAACAACTGCCCAATTTTCGGAAGAGTGTTTTGCCTTCTCTTCGTCATAATTGGATTGAATAATAGTTAGTTCTGTACCGCTATCCGTTGGTTTTACTTCGTAAGTAACCATAAGGTAATTCTCGGGGTTGTCTTCCAAACCGCTCCAACTACTTAAGTAGCTGTAAGAAACTTTTTTATTAGGAACAAACTCCAAAACAACACCTTTATCTACATAAGTCTGTCCTTCGTATTCACCTGTCCAAAGAAGAGGGCTACCTACTTCCCAAGTTGTTTCTTGATTTGAGCCAAAAAAATATTGCCTTACCATTTCGGGATTAATTAAAGCGTCCCAAACTTTTTCTAAGGGTGCTTTAATTGTTGTCTGATACTTTGTTTGATGTTTCGTTTGCATATTATTCTGTTTTACTGTTTCAGTTAGTCAAATTATTTGTTTTTGTCGGTAATATCGTTCTGTAAAATGACCGCTAACGGTTATGAGCTTGGCGAAGGTGGCGATTTTCAACACAAATAATACGTAGAACCAATGTTTGATTAACCACAAATGTGTCTGCGGAGTATTGAAGCGCCACTTTTGCCAAACCCGTGTTAGCGGTGCGTTGCTTTTTGTCGGGAGTGCCATTTTCTGATAGTCGTAAAGCTATATTTTATTAATGCATTAAGATTTCAATGATTAAAGTCTTCGGTTTTCTGGTCGCAGATACCAAGATAAAATAAGTAATATCAAAATGATAATTTGGAATATAATATTATCTCCAATTTGTAGATGAGAAATAATAGCCCCCGAAAGCAAGAAGAAATATCCTGCATATGTCCATTCTTTTAGTAACTTAAATCCGGGAATTAGAAGTGCTATAACTCCAATGGTTTTCCAAATACCAAGTATTACAGAAAAGTATCCGGGATACCCCATTTTTATTAATAAGCCATAATATGGTTCTTGCTTAAGAAAATCATTAATTCCTCCATTAAGGAAAACCAATGAAATTAATCCAGTTACAATCCAGTATGCAATTAGTCGCCCCTTTGAATTGCTTGAAAATGTTGATGCTTGTTTCTCTTCTATCTTTGCCATAATATTTAGTATTAAATTAATGGCACAAATTAACCAAGAAGAAAGTTGTTGTTTTTTTACAAATGATAAAAAATCATTTTCCGCTTCTAATTCTACTAAGTGAAACTTGAGTGATTCCTAAATAGTTTGCAGTATCACCTAGGCTTATTCTTTGAAGTAAACCATGATTTTCTTTAACGAATATATTATAACGTTCTGTGGCATTTTCTTCAAGCATTTCACTAATTCTTTTCATCATTCCTAAAGTTCCAAAGGAAAACAGTTTACTAAAAAGCGTTTCAATACAATGATGTTTTTTACAAAGTTTAATAATGTCATCTTTATGAATTTGAAGTATATCAGTATCTTCTAAAGCAACGAGCATATATTTTGATGGTTTTTGAGTTAGATAACTACTAAACTCAGTAAAAATCATATTCTCCTTAAAAAACGTCATAATAAACTCCTTTTCATCATTTCGAAAATATGATTTAACTAATCCTGATTTCATGAAATAGAAATGCTCGCTTGATTTGTTGGGTTTCAATACAAAATCTCCTTTCTTAAAAGTTTTTGTTTTAAAAGCATTCCATAAATCTGATTGAGCGGTGTCGTCAATAGGCGTAATACTATTTATTAGATTTTTTAGTTCCATCATTTTACTTCTCGTAGTGTCATTTACAATGACCGCTAACGGCCAAGTATAAGCGTAGTGCGGGTTTAGAAGCATTTCACTTTCAGTTTGACGATATGTTTGTTAATATTCAATTCGTTTAAATTTAGCACTTTAGCCCGTATTTCGCTTATACAATGTTAGCGGGTCGTTGTTTTTTGTCGTTTGTTTCACTCATTTTTTTCTTTGTCAGCCAACCCATATAAATTGACGATTGGAAAAATCGAAGTGGTGGTTCAAATCCTGCTTCTTGCAACAATTCCGATAGTCGCTCTTCTGAAACAGCAAAAAGTTCGTTTTCTATTCTGTTCAAACGATAGTTTATTTGTTCTTCGTCCAAACCATCTGGTAAAATTAGTCTAAGAACTTTTAAATTTTGTTTGATTTGGTTTTTGTCCCCTGTTATGTCAAGCATAACAAATGTCGCACCCGAAACCAATCTGTTGGCGATGTCTTTCAGTAAGTTTAGTTTGTTTCCGTTGTCGTCAAGAAAATGCAAAACCAACAAAAGCGTTGCAACATTATACTTCTTTTCAATTTCAAGGTCAGATGCTAAACCTTCAATTAGTGTTACATTGTCGCATTTATGAAGTTTGTCATTCGCTTGCTTAATCATTTCAGGAGATGGGTCAATACCTGTTATAGTCCAATGTTTGGGTGCTTGAACAAACCGTTCTATCTCGTTTCCCGTCCCGCAACCCACTACCAATAAATCTTTTCCGTTTGTTTCGTTTAAAAGTTTAGGTAATAAGTCTAAAAAATAGTGATAGTTTGGTATCCAAGTTTCTACAAACTGATTGTAATCTGTGGCTCTTTTGTTTTCAAAAATCTCTACTTTGTTCATTTCAGTTAATTGAGATAAAAATATCTAATTCGGCATCATTCCAATCTTGGCTTCTTTCGTCATAAACTTCAAAATCAAAACCAAACTTACGGTCTGTGTTTGATTTCCATATTTGTTCCCACTTCCTTGTAATACATCCTGTCATTATACCTTTTGCAACAAACTTTACATAATTTTGAGAAGGAATTTCCAATGAGGTCAAATTTTCAGGAACGTCAGCATTTTTGTGAACTTTGCAACCTATGAAATATGAAAAAGGTTTTGTTTCGTCTTTTTCATAGTCGAAGTAGACAGCATAAATTTCATTACTTAGCTTATTCGGAATGAGGTCAAATATTTTTTCTTTTTCAAATTTCTGCCATAAGTTACCACAATCAGTACTCGATTGATTATTTTCATTTGTTGTTTTATGGTCAAGTTTTATTCCTATTAATTTGAAGCTGTCCTTTTTACTTTCTGTCATTTTTTATTTTAGTTTTTATGTTTGATGATTTTGGGTTGTCGGTTCTTTCACAATGCACGCTAACAGTTAGTATATGAAAAGTAGGCGATTTCGAAGCACTAAACTTTCAGTTTAGCACAAACTTTGATAAGAGCCAAAATCCTTGATTTTATTACTGTTTCGCCTATTTTTTATATACATTGTTAGCAACTTTTATTTTGCTCCTACTAGTTCATACTTTGAAAGGTCAAACCCTGTTCGTGCAATAAGTTTCATTTGGATTTTGTCGTATTCAAAAACAGTTACTTTAAAGAATATTCCTCCGTTTTTAGCATCAACAACAACACTACCTTCACATTCATAGTTTACATCTATTTTGAACTTCCCTGTTTTAATGACATTTGCTTTTCCACCTGCTTGGACACTTTTTTTAACTCTAAATTCAAAATCATCTGCGTAAACAATTCCTGTTACCATCCCAAAAACAATGTTTGAGTTTGAATTAGAAATAGTAGCTAATTCATCCACCACCTCGGTAGTATTCATTTTTGAAGTTGGCGCTTTAACATTTTTACGAAAGTGATTTGTCATAAAAAATGTTGTATTATTTTTGATTTTATTGGAAGCATCTGCTTTGACACTTTGTGATGCCTTCTCTATGGCTCCTTCAAATGCAATTTCAAATGATGTATTTGTTAAAATCTCTGTTGAGTCAATTTTGGGTGAAACTGAAAGCTCGGTTTCTAAAATATCAAGATGCATTAGGTAATCTCCTCTTTTTTTCAAGGTGTCAATCATAAAGATGTCTCCTTGAGTAAAATTAGGAACATTTAAAATACCTGCTCGACTCTGAAATTTATCAACGTCTGTACAAGCTACTTTAGCTGTATTACAAGATGTTAAAAATGTTAGAGTTAGAACGATTAGAATTGAATAATAGAAGGTTTTCATATTTATTTATTTTAAAGATTAATTCCTGCTTTACTACACCATTTTTTTATTTTATTGTAGACTTCTGGTGTAATAAAAACCGAAGCACTGCAAGTACCATAACTTCTAGAGTGGATACCTGCAATATTGTAAGTGTTTGCTTCTTTTTGATACCATATTGGAGAACCACTATTACGAACCTCAGTGTAAAAATCGTATTTAAGAGCATTTTCTGAGATGAAAAAATTGTTTGTAGTCTCCGTCCAAATCTCAAATAAATCCTTATCACCAGGAGAACCTGTTATAGTAATAGATTCCGTGCTGAGTGTTGTTAAAGGTGCAATATTAAAATGTCCTTTAACTTTTTTATAAACAGATGAATCTGGAAGGATAATTATTGAAAAATCACGTTTAATATTTCCGAATATAAAATAATTGCTTTTATAGAATTTATTTCTCCCTCTTTTCAATTTAACCTCTTCTTTTATTTCATAATTAAGCGAATCAATAGAACCAAAGTACATTTTTACTTTTTTCACTTTACCCGTTGGATAATAAGCTAGATTATGTCCTGCTGTAAGAATAACTCTTGGGTGTATTAAAAAACCAGTTCCATACCTTTTACTTACACCTCTTGTCATTTCCATAAAACAGGTGTAACTATTAGGAATATCTTCCTGTATAATACGGGTTCTTTCAGTTGAATCTTTTAAACAATTAGTGCTTTGAGCGTAGCTGTTAACTCCAAATGTTAAAAGAATTATTGTAGCTAATAATTGTAGTTTTTTCATAATTGTTGCTAACGCCACGCTATCAGGCGTGGGGGATTTTATTTTCTAAAGTTAAATATTGCACTGAACTTTCCCAGTGTGTAGGGTGGATCTCTCCAAGCTCAGTGAATTAAAGATCCGTGATCTGGAAGCAGGAAATGATATATTTCTGGGCGGATCAAAAATGCGGGTACTCGCCACCACGGTGAATTCCTCCAACGAAGACAATATTGAAATGGTGCCGATAAAAGCAAAAGCTGGGTATCTGGAAGGTTATGGGGATCCGGAATTTATCAGTACACTACCTGTTTTTAATCTTCCCACCTTCCCAAAGGACAAGAAGTACCGTATGTTCCAGACAGAGGGAGACAGTATGCTTCCCATTCCTGACGGCGCATTTGTAATCGGTTCATTCCTGATGGACTGGAAACTCACCAAGGAAACAGCCTGTGTGGTGGTCACTGAAAGTGAAGGGATCAGTTTTAAGATGGTCACCTTCAGTGAAGAGGAAATAAGCTTCTCCCTGAGGTCATTGAACCAGCTCTATTCCACCTATTCAGTGAAAGCGGAAGAAGTCCGGGAACTCTGGAAGTTTGAAGCCACGCTGTCCAAGGAATTGCCGACAGAAACGTTGACACTACAGCAGATCGGACTGGGAATAGCCGAGATCAACAGAAAGCTGGAAGACCTGAAAACCTGAAGTGGAATGGTGATAATACCCCCAATCAGTTCTCTAAGCACGTGGAGTAATTTTGGCTTGGAAGAACAGATATTTAAGCCTATAATAAATCCTTACCTCACCAATTAAACTAGTTGTCATCTCACACTTTACAGACGTCAGTCATACAAAATGAAACGATTACGGATTCTCTGTTCAAAAAAAAATAGCAAAGCAACTTTTAACCATGATATTACCCACATAGGTGGAGTGAATGGAACCGGTGAGAAATGGACTATTTCAGTCCGTGATGCTATTGCCGGCATTCAATCCGGACTGTATGAATTTTATATCGTGGAGCATTTCAAAGAACTGGATGTACGAATCACGGGTGATATTGAAAAATCCCTTACGGCAACAGGACATGGATACCTGCATAATTTACTGGATGATCTACCGGATTGTCCTTAAGCCAATAGTATAATACTATCAGCTACCTTATTCAATTCTGAAGAAATGCATATGTAAGTATTTTACCCAGTCTTTATGGTTGACCAATTTTTCCCAAGTTCCTTCAATTTGATTTTCGTCAGTTGAAAATTGACCCGTAAACCTAAGTTCTTCCCCATGGATCAATAATTCATTATCCAAAAGTGATCCGGTCATTTTTCCTGATAAACCTTGATTGTTGTAATGGGTCAGTGACACTCTCCCATCAGCATTGTCCAATGCTATAATTTCATACGTTTGATTTCTTTCCTTATTCATTAGCACGTCTGCTTTATGAAGAATGTAAAATCCGTCAAGTATGAATTCATAGGTATCCATTCCGGATATTTCCATTTCAGGAGTGCTATCGGTTTCCAAAATAACACCCTCTGTCCGCCATTTTCCGATCAATTTATTGAAATGAGTATTTTCAATCCGGTTAGTTTCCATATGTTATACAATTCCAATCTTAAAACCTCTTTTCAACCAAATCAAAACCCTTACCAATCTGCTTATTTTCAGCTTTGTTAAAGTAATTTTCAAGACCAAAAAAGGGGATCGATCCCCTTTTTTCTAAAACGGAGGTTCCATTAGGATATAATCCACAGCTTTCTGGGCTTTGCTTGCTGCTTCGATCAGTAAATGCTTGTCGTTTCGCAATTCATTTAGCCAGTTTTGAATATACGCTGCTGAGTTCTCAAGCAGGTTTTGGTCCAATATTCCTGTAAGGTTGTTCAGGTATCCTGCTCCCATCTCACCTATAAGTTCCTCCTTACTGTAATTCTCAGACGCAAACTGCTGGGGATCTGAAACCCCAATTCTATTCAATCGTGAAGGGTGGCCTGTCGAATGAATCATTTCATGGTACAGTACCCCGAAATATTCCTCATCGGATGCAAAAAGCTTTCTCTCCGGCATCGTAATTTGATCCAGATCTGCCCTATAGTAGGCTGAGGAACCGGAATGAATCAACTCAGGAGCCCGGAGCATTTCCTCATAGATCTTCCGGTATTGTTCATTATCAGGTAACGGCTCTGCTTTGCTGATTTCGGGAAACTCCCATTCTATCCCCTCAATCTGTTCTATGGGAAAAACTTTAAACTCTTTGAGAAAGCCGGATTTACTAACCAGTTTCAGATCATATTCTCCTATTCTATCTTCTGGAATCACCTTTCCCGTTTTCTTGTCCCGAAAGGCAAAGTTCCAATAGCAGATCGGAAGTGCCTTTGCTCCTTTCTTTACTTTACCGCCCAAACCATTGGCCTGTTTGAAAGTCAGGCAGTAGGGAAACTGATGCCCACAGGATAGTAAAAGCCAAAGGTTTATCCCTTTGTAAGGTTTCCTTGTCAAGTAATTGGATGGCATTCCCATCTCATGCCAAGGCTGTCTCCAGGGAATCACCCCCTGCTCCAGTTTCTCAATGATCAGATCAGTAAACTTCTGGTAGATATCCGATGAGCCTTTAGCTCTTTGCGAGCTGTAACCTTCACTTCCAAAGTCTTTTCTCCCTTTTCTCTTGCCAGATGTTTTTGCTTGCGTCTTCATAGTCTTTTGTGTTTTGGTTTGACAAATACTTATGAAGCTACACCAGCCTGAGGCTATCACTAAGTGCAAGAGGAAACGGAATAAACAAGCAAAGGCAAGAGCGTTGGCTTTATGCCGTAGTCTCTTGCCTCGTGTGACAGGATCAGGCCAAATTGGCGGAAGAAGGAGTGGGCAAACTCCTCTTTAGGTATAGTCCCTAATATTGGAATTGATTTTTTAGTTTTTTTATTCGTTCTTTAAAATAATATTAATTCACTAAAAAACTACCTCGTTTTAAAAATGAAAAGAACCATATTAGTTTTATCCTTCGTATTAATAATTTTCAAAATAAGCGCACAAAGTCACACAGTAGAGAAAAGTATAACCGGAATCCAGATTGGATTTTTAGGAGCAAATATATACAACGAAGCAAGATTGGCAGATGTCTTTGTATTAAGAAGCCAATTTGCTCTTTTTCCTGGACTATTTGGAGGAGAGGCATATCCCAATACCGGGCTGGTTCTTTTTCCGGAGCTCTCGCTTCAGCCTAAGTATTATTACAATTTGAAGAAACGGGGAAATGATGGCAAAGTCACCACAAATAATTCTGCCAATTTTATAAGCATAGACTTCAAATACCTTCCAGACTGGTTCAGTGTCTTTAACCATGATAATATTCCTGTGGGTAACAGTATTGGGATAATACCAACCTGGGGGTTGAGAAGAAATTTCTCAGAAAATTTAAACTATGAATTCAATTTAGGGCTTGGGTATGCGGTCTATTTAAACAACAATTCTGGAAATACTTCAGGAGTAATGTATAACCTGGGAATTAAGATAGGTTACGATTTTTGAAAGCCTTAGTAAACTGGTAATGCCTGAATCAGGGATTAAAGATCACGTCTGTTTGATTATAGGCAGCAGCAATTCCATAGCCGCCTACAACATTGCTGTATAAGATTTTTGGCTCAAAGAAGGCGTTTTCAAATCCCGTAGGAACCACAGAGGTAAGTCTATACTGGTAGTAACTGGAAGACACTTTTCTAAGGGAAATCCTAAAGCTATCAAATTCTACATAATTAAAATCACCTCCAATTCTTGCGTACCCGCTCTGTCTAAACTCAAGACGTACACGAAAATCCTGCCCATCAAAACATTCGTCATGTATCATCGCAGACCCTGTATCACTATACCAAACGCAAGGGACATTCCCTATTCCTGCATCTCCGTTTATTTCAGAATTAATCCAAACTTCTCCCGTGGATGGGTGGTATCCGTAGGTATTGATTTCATAGTAATCCTCAGAGTCTAATGGATCTTCTAAAACCAGATCCATCAGATAGTTGGGTCGTGAATCAGCAACTTCTACAACCTCAAAACCATAGGATACAAGAGGGAAAGGTGAAGGCAATTTCTCCGGTGTGGTTTTTATTTCAGGATATCCTTCAGCCTGAATCTCAAAATGATAGTAATCCACTGAATCAGGCTCCAAACCGGATAAATATCCTCCGTCCCCCACTTCCTCAAGACTCTCGATATATTCACCATTTTTGAAGAGCAAAACATTAGCTCCTAAGACATCAACCGAGCTTACTATTGTACCTGAAGGATTTTGGGAATGGGAAAGGTTGACAGAAATCCGCTCTCCATTTTCAAGTATGGAATTCACTACCAATTGATCCCCTTCATATTCCAATTGGTAATCCTCCATACAGGATACCAATACCACGGTAATTGCTGTAAAAGCAATTGTTGCTAAGGATCGACTAACTATCTTGCTGGTCTCCATTTCTTATACCTCAAAATTTAATTGAATAGTTAAAATAGGGAAGGATAGGAATGCCCCCCTTCTTTTCAATCTTAATTCCCTGCGTGCCTACAAAGCTGCTTTGCAAGGGAATATCATAGTTTATGAACAAAGGATTGACTCTGTTGTAAACATTATAAAGTCCAAAGCTGATGCTTCTTTCTTTCCCTTTTCTGTTAGTCCAGTTTCTAATTGCCCCAAAATCCAGACGATGGTAAGCTGGCATACGATTAGAGTTTCGGGTAGAATAAACAGGCACAAAATCGCCTTCAGTGTTCTGGATAACAGCCACTGGAAGGGTGACCGGCTGACCACTGGAATACACCCAATTTGCATTTAATTCCCATCCTTTCCTCAACTTAAAATTCCCCACAAAAGAGAAATTGTGTCGCCTGTCATAACGCGATGGATACCACTCTCCGCTATTAAGGGATGTAAATTTACGATCTGCGGAAGACAGCGTGTACGAAATCCACCCGTTGAAAAGTTGATTCTCTGCCTCCACAAGAAGTTCAATTCCCCGGGATCTTCCCTCTCCACTATTATAAATAAATCCTTCCCAATTGCTCTCCCTGATATCCATAAAATTTGTTCCGGGTACAGGCTCTATTAGATTGGTGCTTTGCTTGTAATACCCTTCCAAACTCATTTTCAGCATAAAAGATGAATTGGTTAGTTTCCGCGTCATTCCCAACGTCCATTGACGGGAGTTCTGGGGAGGGCTAAACTCACTTGCAGGGATCCAAATATCATTGGGCAACCCCACGCCGTTGCTTGCCAGCATATGGATGTACTGGCGCATCTTGGTATAAGAAGCCCTTAAATCAGTCGATTCTCCTATTTCAATAACCGTAGATAGCCTTGGCTCAAAACTTGAAAAGTCCTGGTCTTCAATTCTAAATTGAGTAGCTCTCATTCCTGCTGAGAATCTCATCCATCTCCATAGCGAAAAACTATCTTCCACAAACAGGGCAGTTTCCCAAGCTCTTAAATATGTTGGCGGTGTTTTCTCCAAAAAGGAAGAACTAATAGATCCAGGCAGATAACGGTGTCTGTCTATCTGTCCTCCAAAACTTATGTCATGGGACGGTAAGGGGTTCCATTCAAATTCTGCTTTGGCGCTATAATCCCTAAGACCGGAAGTAGAGCTAAAGAAGTCCTTATCAAGATTATCTCCATCAACTGTATAGGCTGTCTGGTTCTTAATCTCATGTTTATATTCGGTAGACCAAGCGGAAAAATTGGCAAACAAAGCCGGTGATATCGTTTTTTTATAACGGAGATTGAGCGTTTGGTTACCCCAGTCTAATCCGTAAGTTTCATAGTGGATTTTTGTCCCCTCCTTACCTTCATAATTATCCCGGCCAAAGTAATAGCTGAGAAACAGTTCGTTTTTATCATTGATAATATGATGCAGTTTACCATTCCAGTCGTGCATCACATAACTGACTATTTCCTCACTTTGGACAAGCTTGAATATGGGTTTCATGAAGGCACCGATATAGGATATTCTTCCTCCCAGATGATAGGAAGTTGAAGACTTACTTCCTATAGGTCCTTCAATTGAAACTCTTGAATTGATCAGTCCAAGACTAGCTTCACCCTTAAATTCAGATTTGTCCCCATCCTTCATTCTCACATCAATAACAGAAGAAAGTCTGCCTCCATATTTTGCAGGAAATCCGCTTTTTATCAAGGAAATACTTTTTACCATTTCCGGGTGAAAAACTGAAAAGAAACCAAATAGATGATTGGGATTATAAATCGGCACGTCATCCAACAGTATCAAATTTTGATCTGGAGTACCACCCCGTACGAACAAACCCGAACTTCCTTCTATTCCTGTGGAAACCCCCGGCAAAAGCGCTAAAGATTTAAACAGATCAGGTTCTCCCAATACGGTTGGGATTTTTGACAATTTGGCCACTGGAATAGAGAAGGTGGTACTGGTCTCCATATCCGTAGTGGAACTGGTGACTACAAATTCCTCAAGCTCCTGGATATCCAATTCGACCATCATCAGTGAATCACTGGAAGGAAAGATTTCAATTGATTTCGGGAAATAGCCCACTCTGGAAAAAGTAAGTTTTGTTCCTTGGCCTTGCCTTACAGAAAGGCTAAAATGCCCATTGGCATTGGTGGTGGTGGTGTTAGCCTTGGAGATTTCATCGGAAATAAAAGCCCCAGAAATAGTTTCCCCCGAAGAAGCTTCCCGTACAGTTCCAAAGATTTTAACCGATTGGCAATAGCCTGATCCTGTAAGCATTGCAAATATAAGAACAGATAAAAAGTTTGTGTACTTTCCCATTTTCTAAACTAAAAAACAAATTCCCTGAAACACAAAAAGTGATCAGGGAATTTAGAAATATTAAGTTTTAAAGTTATAAGATAGTACAGGATCCTGGACGGTCTCTCTCAACGCCCTCAACTTTAACCGTTGCTGAAGCATCAAAGCTACATGCGACATTAAAACACTCATTCCAGGCATAATCAATATTCGCATCGTCATACCTTGTTGTGGTGAAGTCGATGTTTTCTGTCACAGTTCCAGGTCCAGGTCCAGTTTGAGAAAACCAACCATCCACATCCAAAGTAATGATATCAGCAGATTTTGCAAACCATGCTCCTAAAACTTTCTTTTGATGTTTAGCTCTAGCACCTGTTCCAGAATATATTGGACCGGTATTGGTTACCCATAATTCCGCACGAAATCTCCAATTGTTTCGATATTCATCATTACACGTTCCTACTTTAGCAGCAGTTTCTTCACCCACTTGAGATACAGACCGGGATATATTAAAAACTCTAACTGAATTTCCAATATCATTATTGTTGATTGCTTCAAAAGTTAAACTTTTAAGGATCTCGCTATTTTCAAACTCAAACAATCTATCATAGCTAATTGAATAGAACTTACTCCCAATCTTTAGTATGCCATTTTCATTCGCTACAGTAGCAAGAGCGTTTGAATCAATAGTTCTTACAATTTCAAGTTCGCCGGATTTTTCTTTTACGACGGTGTAATAACCACCGTGAAAATTGCCCATTAGTTTGGTTGGCAAGTTAAGTTCCGAATTTTCATCTAAAAGGTTAAAAGCTGATCTAGAGGAAATGAATTCAGGATCTAGTTCTTTTTGCCAAGAATCCAGTTCTTCTGGTTTCATTTTGCTTAAAAGATTCAATGTTTCTTCATAAGCCTCCCTAGTTGTAAAACTCAAAATACCATCTTCTACAAAATAAGCATTTTCCAAATTCATAGAGTTCACATCATCCGATCCCGAGTTTGGATCTAAAGAGCATGAGGTAATAATTAGGAAAGAAAACAATAACACTCCTAAATAACTTTTTTTTAAACAAATCATGATTTTAGTAGTTTTAGTTAAATGAAATAATAATTGGACTAAAATATAATTTTTAAGCATATACCGCAAATAAATGATATTGAACCCCTTGCGATTAACTAAATTTGCAATATTCTAAGCTATGATTTAAGAATAAAAAATATTATATAAGATAAAAAGAGTGCTTAAACCAAATATTGCTTTGTAAAAAGTGCTAAAAAAAAATATAAAACTAAATATTAAGAATGTATCAAATCTTGTAAAAGTAACATTTATAGATTTATTATTTGGCCTGAAAAAAAGATTTCCTCGTTATTCTGCTACAAATTTAACATCTGCATTACTAATATTTCAAATAACATTATTTTGTAATATCAGGAATGGAACTTGATTTTTTCTAAACTATAAATATTATTCACAAAAACTGAATTTTAATAGAAAAAAAACCCATTAAATTGTATTATACTAATATTATTTACTAGAATTAAACATCCGTCGTCCCTCAGAATTCTCTCTGGTTTTATCCGTAAATCGAATATTAATCTTCTACTTCTTCTTGGATTGATAGAAAACATCTTTATATCCCCTTCATCGGCAAAGCAACAATTTCCATCAACAATCAGGATCAAATGATTGAGCACCGGGATATTCAGATAGTACCCGCAAGATTGCCGCTGTGTCAATTGTTTATCCTGTTCTGATGGTAGTAGATTACCACTCGGATGATTACGGGCATACTTAAAGTTATATTCATATTCAAATTCACACATATACACTTAATTATCAGTGATATACCTGCAATTTTCCTATAAAATATTCATGAATACCATTGCAATTTCTAATTTTAAACTGGTTCCATTAGGAAAGAACGATTCAGGAATTTTGACATCCTGATCTATAAAGTTGTCGTAATTTTGAATCTGTAGGTACTAGATTTCAGTTGTTTGAACTTAAAAACTTGAATCATAATTTTTTTTCAAAGCCAGTGGTCAATTTCTTAACTGGAACAATGAAACTTTTGTAGCAAGTAATAGGAAATAAATCAAGTCAGCTTGTCGAATTCTGAAAAGAGAATTTTAAGAATCCCGTGTTTGATGGCTTAAAATGCAATTTTCATATAAATTACAGAGGCATAAACAGCTTTTCATACAACACAATGACGCTGTTCTGCCTGAGCTGATGATCACGATCCTAGCGCAATCACTTTAAAAGCCTCTAATAAATCCAATTTAATCTTAAAAATCAATGACTCCATAAGGATTTTAAAACTTTGGGTTTTGACAGATTCTTATCGTTCAACCTTAATCTGTTTTTTTATTGTTTTCCCTTTATATAGAATATGGATAAAGTAGAATCCATTTTCCAGATTGCTGACGTCTATTTCGACTTGCTCATGTACAGGTCTTGGGGCTATTATTTGTTGCCCTCTACTGTCATGAAGACTAATCTCAAATGGAGTTGTTTCAATTTGTTTAGAAGAAATTGTTGCCTTTTTTGATATATTCAGGATGCCCGAGGCAGGATTTGGATAAATGAGGAACATTGACCAGAGGTCATAAACACTTATAGCGATTTCACTGCCTATAACTCCGCAAGGGTTAGTTACACTTAAACCAAGGGAGTATTCATCCGGATTACTTATACTAAGAGAAATACCAGAAGATCCATTTCCTCCAATCCATTCATATCCAGAAGGAAAAACGGACCACTGATAATTGCTAATCCCCATCAGGGGATATTGTATAGCATAGGGGTATGTCCCTTCAGTACTAAAGTTTTGAACGGTATTAAACTGAAATTCATAAGGCCCCAAAATTTGAACACTAGCTTTTCCTACCCACATTGGCTTTTTAATTTCAACATTTCCACAAGATGTTACTACTGTGAAGGTTAAAATGGCTAAACCCCGGCTAGCAGAATTAGGATTTAAATTAGCAGTACTTCCATTTCCTGAAGTACTTCCAGTAAACATATTTGAGGGGGAAACAGACCACAAGATCGAGTTTCCAGTTGGAGGGTTTAAAAGATTAAAATTAGTTGAGGAACAAAGAATATTGGGACCAGAAATTGATGAATTTACGCAATCACATAAACAAGTTGCATTAGCAACACTATTTCTAATAACGTTACCAGGTTGAGGGCCAAATCCTAAACTAAAGTTAATCCCTACGTCATCAAAATGGCAATAACTCATAATTGTACCACCTGCTGATGGAACACCTGGCCTAGAACATGCTAAATTCTCAGGAGAAACACATCCATCAATAGCTGTATTATTTCCATTCCAAACACAAGCATGAGTATGCCTCGACCCAAGCAAATGACCAAATTCATGTGTAACAACTGCTACTGTCCAACTATATGCAGGTACGTTTGAAAAAGTATTATTAATACCTGATACTGATAGTTTCTTCGAAACCAAAGAGTTACACAATCCATTGATTTCTGCCGCTCTACCACCTCCGACATCCCTGAAGGTCAGTAACTGTCCTAAATCACCATCAAAACTAGTTCTTGCGCTTTGAAACTGAGTAAGTAAAGAAGTTGTGTTGTTACCTGTATATGGATCAGCGGAAGTCCAAACAAAAATATCAGAAATGGAAACTCCAATATTTTCATTTTCATAAAGTGTTGCTACTTGGTTAAATATGGAAGAAACGAAAAGTTCTACCGAAGCAACATTTCCTCTTGCTTGTAAAACATCATACTCAGTCTCCAAATAGAGTCTTACACATTTTTCCGCAGAGTTTATTGCAATTTTGGAGACTTGAGATAAAACTTCAGGACTATACCTGGAAAAACTTGCAGCATCTTCTGAATTCCCACATTTGAAATTTAACTGGTTGTTCAGATTCTTCTCATTATAATATAGATGTGTATCACTATTCTTGTCATATGAAATATTAAAATTACCATGAGTTGTAGAGACAATCCCCAACACCTCATTATTAAAAACACTTAACGCTACAATACTATTAGGCTGACCTTCTACTACCCCCCGAAAATGCTCAATTTTATTATTTGAATTCATTTCGCGCCCATCACTCAATTTAACCTTGTAGTCATAAAAAGAATCAGATACCCTCAATAATTGTAGTATTAGACATTCAGATTTTAAAGGCAATGTCATTTCAATAGCATCTCCAAAACTGCTTCGTTCTTTATCTTTAATTTTTATGAAATCAACATCTTCTTGATTCTTAAATTGTAAAATCAAATCTTGATTTAATTCAGTAGTGGAAATAAAAAAATCCCCAATATTTTCAAACTTAATATCCTTATCCTTGGCAGCTTGAATTCGATTGAAAAGAAGATTTTCTTGGCCTAAAACTTCAAAAGACATAAAGCCAATAAAAATAAAAAGTTGATTTCATAGTTAATATTTTAGTTATCAATTTATTCTAAAAAAGTACATTATTGCACCATCAAGAGGAGAACTATCCAAAGTCATCCGATCACTCTCTATCAAACAAGGCCATGAACTTGCTCCTATTCTAAGTTCGTATTCTTGTAAAGCACCATCGGACGGAGTTCGAATAAGTTCATAGTCGTATAAACCCGGACTATATATCAAATCCTCTACATCACTGGCGATCTCAACTTCACCATTTCCCATAAAATCAAAACTTACATTCTCACATGAATAATCAAAATCCTCGGCTTCATTATCCTTTGTATTAAGAACTCTCATACTGACCATTCTCCAAGTACCAACAACACTATCTAATGGCCCTGTAACTCCAGAAATGCGGCATTTTTGCTTTGGGGTTTCAATATTGCTACAACTAAATAAAGAAATCAGTAGAAAAGAGCCTAAGCACCAGCCAAAAAACCTAATTCTCGTATTGTAGAAAACATTGCAAGAAAGAAAATTACTTAGTTTTAAAATAGCACGCATAACAATCTCAATGATATATAAAAACGTAAACAATACCTATAAATAGCATCGATCTACAAACTTTGATACATCGGGAAATAAAAATTCAAACTCCGTTACCAGAAAATCATATAAAACTTAGAAATAATAGTCAAACTCTGCAATCAAAATTTATTATAACTACAATTTTTTATTTATTATTATTCCAATTTACATTTATGATTATTTCAAGAATTAAAGTTATCCACTGTCACTTCGTAATTATGTTTCCCAACTGGTCAATTAGCCTAATGAAAGGTGATACTTCAATCAAACATTTCGCTTTGTTTTAGCTGTAAACTAGGAATTAAAAACTTATTCTCAAAATTGCAACTGTATTTTTTTCCGTAAACGCAATTAAAAGAAAATTTTTAAATATGTACTATTGTAAGTCTCATACGCCTATTTTTTGAAATCCAGTTGAGAAAAAGGATATAAATAGCGCAGCTGAGCAAACGGCTTTATGCAGGAAGCTCATGGGCACATCGAAACCCGGGACTAACTTTGGAAGAGTTCATGGGCAAAACTTCAGCCCATAACCAACACTCCCCCTAAAAAAAGCTACAATAGGCACTTTCTAACTATTAAAGCTGCTGTAGCAATGCTTAGTATAGCTCAGTAGTATCCACTCTTTTTCCACACTGCCACACAAGAGTTAGGGATTGAAATGTAAATCCTCCGCAGGGGATTGGAATTGAACCCCCCTTATCTTTCAATTTATCCAAAGGGATTATCTCTTTGACTCCCTTCTTGATCTTCCTGAAGGAGCCGATCTCAAATGCGATCTTCAACTGGACCCTGCACTTGTGAATGTTGGATTTTCTGTCAAAAACTGGATTAAAAGAAGCCATCTCCACTGACCGGATTGTTTTTACGCATCAGGATTGTCGTACCTCGGGAGGAGCTAGACGTCCAGACATTCCCTTTAAAATCCAGGGATTCACATCATGCAGGATTAGTAATAGTCACCTGATTACTAGTTGAAAGATGTCGAGCCTGAATGTGGACACCTCAAGGACATTTGGGAAGAACACCCTTTATGCTCCGTAGAAAAGACAAGATAGAAATTGAAATAGGACTCCGAGCGAATGCTCATAACCTGAACAAAATGGAAAGTTACCTCACCTTGCTCCATTTCCAGTCCAAAACAAGACAAAGGATACCTACACACTCCATCGAAAAAAATCAGCACACAACAGGGAAAACGAGCGGTGGTAAAAAAATCAGAGGCCGAAAATGAAAAATCGGCCTCTGTTGTATAAAATGGCTGTTCCTAACTTTTTATGTTAGTTTTGAGGCAGCCTCTTAAAATAATATTCCAATAATTCTAGCGAATAAAATTTACTTAGAGGCCTTTACCCAGTTGCACAAACATCTTAGGAAATCGTTAAAACTGGGGCCATACCGCATCTACAATATGGTATTCAGTTAATTTTCACTAACGCCCCGATTGAATAACCTTAAACAGACTACTTCAGCTTAGTAGGTATACTTTTCTGGGAAATGGGTCTTACTTAAGACCTTCCGATTCAAATTCAGGTACTCGGGGAAAATTTGCTGTTTCTCCAGTACCACTACTGTCTGTATGAAAGCACTTCTGGCTGATTTCATTTCCTAGATTAGGCATAGGGGATGCTCAAGGAATCCTGCAATTGATGAAAATCATAAAGGATTATCAATAGCCATCATTTATCTCAGGAAGGATAATATCAATTAAATCGCCTGTTCCTAATTCGCTTTTTTCTAGGAATGTATAGGTTGATCTTATCCTATAACGCGCTAATCCTTTTGTCCCTTCATGAGGCCTAAAGTTGATTTTACTTTCCCAAGATTCTGTAATTGGAGTATTACCTTCATGGGTGCTTCCACATCTTCTTTTGAATTTTGTATATCTTTCAAGATGAAGATACGTATTTGAAGCACTCCAAGGGAGGGCACTTCCGTTAGGTTTACTCATGTGTTTTATTTGGGTCAAAAGTGAAAAATAAATCCCTGCTTTTTGATACCCATGTTTCGTTTCAACCCTATGTGCTGTTTGGGAACCTGCATCCAAATATTCATAATCTATCTTTTCCATTTTACCAGATGCTTTTCTGTCACTACAGAATAAAAGCGTTCTCGAATTAACAGTTGATGAGCTTCCAATTTCCACTAATTCAAGAACTTCATCTTCAAAACTGAACAATTTAATATTTTCATCTTCGAATTTTCCATCCAATAAATTATCCTTTAAACTAAAATCTTGAGTTACTGCAATTACCTTATTTCCAAAATCCAAAAAATATAGACTTGAATCAATAATTACCATCCCATCTTCATTCAAAATTTCTAAAAGTGCTGAACCTTCAAATTCCTCAATGAATTCTTTGGACTCGTTAGTTCTTAAATTTTTAGACGTATTGAATTCTCCTAAAGCCATGGCTAGACTATAAAAATTCAGGTCAGATGATTTATCTGAAGATGCCAAATAATCAGAAAATTCCTCCTTATCCTTAAAATGCAAGATTCCGCTAGACAAATCCGGCTGAATTTGTTCGGTTTTCATTTCATCAATGGGATTGAGTTCGGAAGTGTCCTGACAACTTGTTAAAGAATAAACGATAATCCCAGCCATAACGATCTGGAATTTTAAAAGCTTAATGTGTTTCATTTTTTAAGTTATTTAAGTAAAAATTCGTTTGAATTTAAATGAAAAATTAGTTTTAGATAAATAAATTTTACTTTTTTTTTAGTTAAATGAAAGATTTTTTTCAATATCCCGTTAGTTGATATAACTTACGTCTTTAATTATCAGAAAAAGTATTGTGACCTTTAGATTTAGGTAAAATTCTTTAAAATGTATATGCTTAGATCGGTTGTGGGGATTAAACAAGAAATCTATACGAAATAATGACCAAAAAACTATTCTCTCTAGGGATATTGTTATTCTCATATTATCAAAGCTCTTTCAGCCAAAGCTACTTAGAAGTCAGTTTTGGACGGCCTAATATCCAGTGGAATTATTCAGGGGATTTTGATGGCCTTAGAACAGAATATAGGAGTGGATGGGATATTAGCCTTAAAGCTTTCAAAAAAACTCACCAGAACATGGTCTATGGTGTAGAGGTTGGTGTGAAACGGTTTGGCAATAGATTTCAATTTTCAAGGATCAGTTACGGCCTTGAACCAATTTATTATTTTAATGTTTCTCCTACAGTTGGGTATTATTTAAAAATCCCTAATACTAGAGTATCCCTGGTACCGGAAATCGGCTTAAGCTTAGGTTACACGCCATTAAATGATATAGAATACAATCAGGATAAGACTTTTCAGATCTTTACAAAAAATATTAAAGATGCGGATGGAAATATCGTTACCGTCCCTTTATATGAATTGACTTTCAGCGGTACGCAAACATTTGAAAATCGTGTTTTTATGCAGATTAATCCTAAAATTGGTTTTCAATATATGCTAAATGAGGTTTCATCCCTTTCTTTAAATTTTAAAGCGTTTATCTCTATGAATAAAAATCTAGTCAAAAGAGATTTTTCGGATATTGAATTTGAAGGGGAACATTACCGAGCAGTTCATTCATCGTCCCTGACTTCAACTGCCATTTCATTGGGATATGTAAGGAGAATTGGAGAATAAGAAGGAACGGCATCTGAATATTATTGACAAAAAGTACACTGACCTCTTTGAAGAACTGAATCACGGTTGAAGAACTCCAAGGCACCCTTTGGAGGGTGGGAACCATGACAGATAAAAACTTTCTGCTTAAGCAGTTGAGCCATGTCATGTCCAACCGCCCCGGCCTTCGAGATCCGCCTGTCAGGTACGTTAGAAAGTCCTCTCAGAAAAACAACCCTAAACTAACCCGCCAGTAGATCAGCGAATCTGAACTGGAAAACTCAGCGGGAATGCTCACAAATCAGATAATCATTGCGTGCCTCTATTTTGAGATTGTTCAGACCATAGATCCATGTTTATGAGCAGCACACATTTTTCCCAAGCCAGTGAAACATGAATTACCCCCTGATAATCAAATGCCCTAACTCAGGTGTGTCAAACACCCTTTCCATTTCCATTCTGATAACCTCCTCCACTTCACGCTTGATACTCCTATAGTTTTCCTCCACCTCCTCTTGGGTGATTTCCCGTACTTTAGGGATTGGTCTATATCTTTCTTCCTCCCGCATCAGCGCTTTATGATCATTAATGATCTCTGCATGAAAAGCTTTCAACGCTATCATCTGATCTGGGGTATCAGCTACCACCCCCACAAATTCACCGGAAGAAAGGGATGAGATGGTAGAAGGGGGAACGGCCTGATCCAATTGGGTCGATTTTGATATTGACGTTTCCGAACTGTTGATGGATATACTCTCGCGGTTTTGGATAATCCTTCCAAACCTTTCTGAAAGTTGCTTTGCCGTATCCCCTAAAACCTGACCACTGATAACGTTTCCTACCATATTCATAATGACATCTGCCTGTTCCCGTCCATAATCCTTTCTAAGCTGACTGTAATCCTGTACACCAAGACAAGTCGCAACTTTATTAGATCGTGCTGTTGCGATCAGATTGTCGATCCCATTGAAATAGATCGTAGGAAACTCGTCGAAAACCAGACTGGATTTCAGCTTGCCTTTCTGGTTGACCAATTTGACAATTCGGGAGATATACAAAGACAGAACAGCTCCATAGACCTGTTGTTTTTGGGGATTATTCCCCATGCATATGATTTTGGGTGCCTCAGGATTATTAAGATCAAGCGTAAACTCGCTCTCCGAAAGCACATAATAAAGCTGAGGGGAAGACAATCGTGCCATGGTAATCTTGGCACTAGCCACCTGTCCTTCCAATTGGTCAAATGCCTTCTTGACCAGTGCAGAAACAAACGGGTTGATAAGCACTTCAATCTCTGATTCAGTACGCAAAACTGTAAATAGTTTCTCATAATCCATCTGCATTAGCTCTATGACATGTGGAAGGGTACAGAACCTCCCATGTCTGTGTTTCTTCAAAAACCAGATAATCGCAGTCAGGAAGTTGATCGGGCTTTCTACAAAGAAATCCCCTTGCTTTCGTATCCACTCCCGGTTCAGTCCCAACATAATGGTACGTGCAGACTCAGATGCATCGGTAATATCCAGCATACTATCCGGTTCCAACGGGTTACAGCGATGGGTATGGGAAAGCCTATCAAAATTAATCGTATAAAACTCAGGGGTTATTTTATACGATGAGGAATTGTTTTGCAGGGTGTTGTATGCAATCCGGGAAAGATCATCGTACTTAAAATCATAGACAAACATGGAAAAACCCTTACGGATGTGCTGGGTGATCACATGCCGGATCACAAAGTAACTTTTTCCAGAGCCTGGTGTACCTGCCACCAGCAATGCCCTAAAGGGATTGATGATATTAATCCATGAGTTACGAATCTTGCTTTTAAGTCTATACTGTGCAGGGAGATTGACCGAGTATTCATTGTCCAGATACCGTTCTTCCTGAGGAAAGGTCTCATTAAGATAATTAAAGACCTCTTGATTCGTCCGGTTCTTCAACAGTCTGCTTAACAAGGATCCACCCATGATTATAAGTGCATATCCCAGGCCGGTGACAATCATATAGATGATACTTAGGATATCCTCCGGCAAATACAGTAAAAAAGTAAAATTGCTGGTCCCGTAAGCAATAAATCCAATGACCAATGGCCAAAGAACCTGGGTCAATTTGAGTTTGTCATCCTTCTTGCCCCGGGACCCTATCAAGGAAATCAGTAGCAACCCTAAAGCAAATACTTTGGAAATATAGAATTCATTAAACAACCCGGTATTTCTGAGATTGACCAATAACCGCTCTGTAATGTCATGTGTCAAACCCCACTGTTCAAATGAATGATAACAGTAATAATAGAAATGGAGACATAGCAACCCAATGCTTATTTTCCGGGTCAGGTCAATGATCTTCCTGAGTCCCTCCATATTTTCCCCAGTCTGCATAGGATTACTTTATAGGTTGAGCTTCCTTCGTTTCTTCTTTTTCTTTTGCCTCAATTCATAAGGGATTGGATCCTCCGCCTGGTAGGTATTAATCATGAGACTACTGTCAGGTAGATTAATCTTTGCCACTTCAGGGGTGTAATTTCCAGAATGGTCAGGAATGGAAGATTTGAGCGATTTGCTAGAAAAACGAATTGCGAGGGCATTTGCAGAAAGTGCCTTATCCAACGATGAACCGTTGAACACACTACGGCTGACATTATCAACATAGGTGACCCCATACAATCTGCCCTCCTCATTAATCCTGAATACTGGACGGATGCCTTTACTTCTTAGTCTGTCTGATAGTTCATCCGGAGAATTGCATTGGTCAATAGATTCCAAAATAGATTCCCGAAGATCGTTTCTAAAAGTTTTGCGGTCTTCTTGGTTACGGACAAAACATTTTTCCAGGTTGGTTAATGTGGGCTTAGAATAAATAGCACTGGCTTTAATAGGTACCCCAATCCTATTTCCAACAGAGTCCAAGACTGAATAGATCAACCCTTTATTCCGGTACATTTCACTTTCCTTTTCCCCACCGTAAGCGCAAACATTGAATTGCCCCAGCACCGCATTCAGTTCAGGAATAGAGGTAAACCTATAGGTGCGGGTAACCTCCCTCACAATATTGGAAATGGCTGCCTTTGTTTCTGACTTTCCATACGCTGCTTTCTCCAAAGGCTGAATCAGGTTTATTATTTGTTTCTTTTGGTCCTCCGCCTTTATTAAACCATAATGCTTTTCTATTTCCTTCCGGGTTTTTTCCGAAAGGATTTTCCCGAGGTTA
Source organism: Algoriphagus aurantiacus (assembly GCF_035156405.1). Classification (NCBI taxonomy): domain Bacteria; kingdom Pseudomonadati; phylum Bacteroidota; class Cytophagia; order Cytophagales; family Cyclobacteriaceae; genus Algoriphagus; species Algoriphagus aurantiacus. The sequence continues at coordinate 23,596 of NZ_JAXRUT010000032.1, forward strand.
TGGGTCTCAATCCGTTTGCCCCTATTATCAATATTGGCAGTAACAATATGCACATGGGGATGGGCAGCATCTAAGTGCTGATAAAGCAAATAAGGTTGCTGTCCAAAGCCAATGCCCTTCATATAATCACTCACAATTTTTCTAAGCTTGTCACCTCCAAGTTGGTCCTTTGGAGAAAAGTTAAGCGAGATGTGAACTGTGTTGGTTTTTGTTCTCTTATTCAACTTCTGTAGTTCTTTAAATACCTGAATCTTGCCTCCTACTGAAAGATTTCTGAGAGCAAATCCTTTCATCTCTAGCAGTCGGGCTTTACCATTACTTACCTTCTGTTCATTGTATCGGACAGCCCCTCCAACAGTCTTACCGGTAATGATCTTTGCTACCAATTATTTAAGAACCTCAAGTCGTTCAATCATACCATGAAGTAGATTCATTTTCTCCTTGGTTCGTTCCAAATGCGGAAGCATTTCCCTTACGAATAAAAGCCGTTCTTTAGTCCCTGCCTGCATATGGAAATAGTGGGTAATCTGGTTGATATTTACACCTATTTTATTGAGTTCACTGCGCACTAGACCCAACTCAAACCGGAGTTGATCTACTGACTCATTTCTTATATCAACAGTTAGCTTTCTTTTAAAAAGAATGTCCCTAACCAGTTCACTTGTAGTCTGACAATAGGAACTACTTTTTAATAAACTTTCTAGCTTCGCCCCTTCATCTTGGGTAAATCTGATCGTCTTTCGTACCGGATAGTTGACTGTTCTTTTTTTCATGGCTAACCCATTCTAAAATTCGACTTCGGAGAAATTTTATCCCCACCTGCAACTCCGGAAGCGGTGGGCAAGATCGGATTGGCGTCAGACAATCCTACATCTTGCTCATTGCAAACCGCAATGCCATCTTCTACCATCAGACGCGTGTTCTATTGGATATTGAGGAAATTAATTACTGGTTAAAAAGAGTCAGTTTTCCAGGTTCCAAACCCAATCATCTGCTGCCATAACCCAATCACGGATCGCGGTACCCGATTCATTGCACCAGTCCATTCCCTGGTAATAGAAATAGAAAACCTCGGCTTCAGCAGCAGGAACATGAAGTGAGTTAAAGTAAGCTTGTACCTGCTCCAGAGTAGGGGGAACATTTCGTGAAAAACTGTGATTCTGAGCTTCCTGATTCATAACGATAATCGTTTTTGATGAAGCTCAAATGTGTGGCGGTGAGAGATGAAAAGGTCACACTGAAGTCAGAAGGTTGGGGTATGAATTTTAATCTTAATAACATCTCATTATCACCCCTACTTATTCACCAAATGCACCAACGCCGGATCATATACTAATCTATCAAATTCAGCCAGAAAGACACCCTTAATACCCAGCTTTATCTAGAGGTAATTTCGCTAAACTATGGAATTGTCCAGCTAACGGATTTCAGATATATGCACTGTTGTACCAGATTTCAATGAATTCGAAGATCTCCTGTTTTGCATGCTTTAGGGTTTCATAGTTACGGTATTCTGTTTCCGATTTGAGGATTTTAAAAAACCTTTCCGCCACAGCATTGTCCCAATAGTTCCCTTTTCGGCTCATGCTCTGGGTGACCTATTTCGGATCCAGCTCCTGACTGAATTCATTACGCATATTGTACCCCCCTGTCGGAATGAAAGACCAGACCGGTGCAAAAGGGGCGGTTTGTCCGGTTCGTCTTGATTTTCCTTAATTCAGAGAAAATCCAAATAGCTAGGCAAAACTCGATGTTACGGTTGATGTTATCCAGCCTGTTGCCGTCAGTCCACCCACCCATTCAAGGACTGTCAGAAATGGAAAATTGAATCCCTTAAAATCATTTGTTTATTGTTCTACTTTTTTTATCTAGCTTTGAGCCCAGATAGCTCATATGAAAGTCCCAGGAATTTTATTTTTATTTCTTGTTCTAGTTGCTTCGGTAGCCTTTTGGGCGGGGAATAAACCTGTGAAGTTGGATCTCTCAATTCAATCAACCAGTGAAATATCCTATGCTGAGCTTATTATTCAGCAAAGTTCAACCCTGAAAATCGGTGATGCACTTACGAATAGTACTGCTCCTGAAAGACCGGTATTCCGGTCCTTCCGTTATTATTTCAAATCTCAATCTGTACTGGGTAGTTTTTCCGGATTATCGGCAATCTGTTTAGCAATTGAGCAGAATTACAAGAAAGCCTCGTTTGCGTTAGACGCAAATTTTCCTGCCTTTTTAATCGTCTTCCCCCACCATTATTTTACTTAGTTAAAAGCCCTGCGACAGGCTTTTCTAAAAGAACGTGGCCAAACGCCATAGATCAACCTTATTCATATCCATGTAAGGTTTAACCTGTTTATCATGTACGCACTTCTCAATTTGTACTGAAGCAAAATACAAGATGATCATCCTTATATTAAAAAATGCGGGAAGTAATTTCCAAAGAGCATTTTATGATTCAAGGAAGACCATATGATCCTACTTTACCTGTTGGATTCAAAAACCCTGTGATCCTGGAAATGCTGTCTGTGCAAAATTCTTCTTAGCCATAAATCTGGCGCTATGAAGCAATTAGCCCCTGTCACTCGCATTCGAATTTCACTATTTCCTCCTATCAATCCTTCCTATTTATAGAAGCACTCTGACTTCACGACATCTCATGAAACTTAAAAAAACAACCTCTATCACACTAATCCTTGCTGCAATAGCACGCTTTAAGCCATGATAGGACTGAATCAGATTAATTAATGCACGGGATTCATCTTGCTCTTTGGACACCTGTGTACTTTTTAGCGTTTGTCCTGCATTAACCAAAGCTTCTTGAAGTTGGGAAATTGTAATAGCCATTCCATTGACCTGTTCCTGTATCTGAAGGTATTCCATTTCCCTGCTCTCGAAAGTCTTTGGCTGCAATTACCCCACCTTCATAGAGGGTTTTGTTTCGTTTGAAATCCTTCTCTACCAAGCTAACCTTCCTCTCGAGAATTTCCTTTTGAGCCAATTGGCGAGTGAGTCGTTCATGGATTTCCTGGATGGACTGCTTGTTCCCTTCGAGCTGAACCTGAGATGGCTGAAGTCTTTCAAGTAGTCTGAATTCCAGGTAGCTTCGTTCAAATTCAACAAATGCTACTTCTATCTCTCCCAAGACGACGTCCGAGAGAGAGTCTAAGGGAAATAAAAAACCATTTTTTTCGCCAAAGGGAGTCTCATCTAGCAGTTTTTTCAATAATAATACACTGTTGACATCAGAAGTACTTTTTATGCTGGCAATTGGTTGTCCCACACTTACTACTTCACCATTATTCACCCAAATCTTATCGATCTGCCCTGAAATTCTGGCTATCATATTTTCGGTTGGTGCTACGGTAGTGACCAAAACTCTGGACATAATAAAATCCGGATATTTAATAAAAAACGACAAAAAAATCAATCCACAGGTAATCAAAAATACCAGTGTAATCCCCCATCGGATCAGCCACGCAGGAGGAGTAGTTATAATCTCTTGGACCTCCTCCGATCTGAGCTGTAAATTGTCAATAGGACGGGTATTTTCGAGCATATCTAGTTTTCTCTGATTTTTTCTAGTTCCAATTGATTTTTCACCAGATTGTAATACACTCCTGATTCTAAGATCAATTCTTCATGAGTTCCAGTTTCTTTAATTTCTCCTTAATCCATAACAATAATCTAGTCTGCATTTTTTACCGTAATGGGCCGGTGGGCAATAATAAAAACCGTTTTCCCTTTCATAAAACGGTTCAAGTTTTCAATGACAATCCGATCATTTTTGGCATCCAAAGCAGAAGGCTTAACACTTTTTTATAACTAAAAGTAGCATTGTTTGTTTATCTGCATAAATATCTATATAATTAGGAGTTAATTATTTTCTAAACTCTATAAATTTTAAGCTAATGCAAACCCTTATCAAAAAAGTAGCAACAGTCGCAGGCATGACTGTAATGGTCTTGTTTTTTAACATGAATTTAAGTATGGGATATATGTGCGATACCTTCTATGAATCTAGTGGCGCTAGAGTAACAGTTTGTGATGACATAGATGGAACAACAACCTTTTATGTTTTTTCAAGTGAAACTGGAACTCCCGGAGCTTGCGCGGGTTCTGCTTCTGATTGTGATTACGTTTATACGATTTGATGATCTTGATTAGTGGATGGCGCTAGCCATCCACTTTATTCCAAATTCTTTTTTATGCGTTTTTTATCAGTTGGCTTATTAGTCTTCTTGGTTTCTTGTAAACATTCGGATTCCTTGGATTGGAATGAGGAATTTGGGTCTCCATATTTTAAGTTGATAGAGAACCGAGCTTTCGAAATCGACTCCATTTCCAGTTTTGAGTTTTATTATTTTGATTATGGAAGTGTAGATGGGGAGGAGTTTCTTTATGTGGTTAATTCGGTTAATTCTTCCGTGGATGTCTATTCTTTGGAAGATAGTACAGTTAAAAAGCGATTTCCTATTCCGAGGGAGGGACCAGGTTTTATTAACAAGCCTCAAGGGTTGTTGTTTTACTCACCTGATTCGATTTTTGTATTTCCCTCAATGATGATGTCAAGTATCATTCTTTTCAATCATAAAGGAGAACTATATCACCATTTAAGAGTCAAACAGAAGATTGATAAGGTTTTTGACAAGGTAGTAAATCAGGCTTCTCTACCATCTATGAAGACTATTTATGACGGCAAGAGCCTTTTATTTACTAATTTGACTCTAGGTAGTTCGGCAGGGAATTTGGATTTTTTTACATCTTATCATCCTAACTTTAAGGTGGATTTGGAAAATGACTCACTATACTGGATGGATAACATAACTTATCCTGAAAGTTATATAGGTCGATATTGGCCAATCGATTTGGCATTTCAATCTAATGTGAAAAATATTGATAAGCAAATTGTGACATCCTGGTCTGCCTTAGACTCACTGATTATTAGAGACTTAGAAGGGGTTGTGTTAAGGCGTGAAATTGCCAAAAGTAAATTTGCTACACTGTATGATTTTGGTAACGAGCCACTTACATCAGAAGAACAAAACTTAATTCTAGCTAAAAATGTAAAATATGTTCAATTGTTATATGATGAATTCAGAGGTCTCTATTATAGAATTGCCACGTTGCCCAGAGAAATATCACCAGGAGAATATCTAGATCATACTTCCGTATACAAAAATGATTTTAGTGTAATCATCCTAAACGAAGAATTTAAAGTGCTTGAAGAAGTAAAGTTTCCGGGGGGTATCCATCACCCATACCTTGCATTTGTCGGAAAAAAGGGGCTTTATATTTCTCGAGCCAATCCTTATAATCCGGAATTGAGCGAAGATAGGATTTCATTTGATGTATATGCAGTTAACGAAAATTAGTGTTTTTATAGTTGTTTTTTTAGTGTTACTTTCTTGCCAACAAGAAAAGGTGGGGCAGCAGCTTTCCCCTATGGTGGTTGAATTTAGGATAGATACAGTGGAGGTGACACAAGTTATGGAGAAATCTAAAGCTGCATTCAGACATAGTATTATTAGGTATAAGGAAGGAGAGGATTATAGGTTTTTCTCCAATAGTTCCAAAGGAGATCTATTTTTTGTAGACAGTACAGGACAATTTACGTCTAGCTTTGCAGCAGTAGCACCCGACTCTATAGGCGGAATGGTTTTTAGGTATAACCGTGTGAGTATCCCTTTTACTCGCGATGGAGAACTTCTATATCTAAGGATGCCACACTTTTTGCACACATTAAAAATCCCTGAATTTGTGCATGATAGCATTGAAATAAAAGCACTTGGCAATTACATCTTTGAAAACATTTTGGAAGTTTACGACAAGAGCTTATATTATTATGGGGAGATAAATCATCCAAATTATATTAAAGAAGAGGTTGTTTCACGTGTTAATCTGGAAACAGGTGAATCGGAAAGGATCTTTTATCATAAAGGAACTTCTACCGTAGCCAAGGTTAGTAGCGATGGAGAAAAGATCTATTTGTCACATAAATATAAGCCGATAGTTCATTTTTTCGGTTTAGGTTCTAACGTAATAGACTCAGTTATTCTATCACCTTCTAAAAACAGATTATACAATAAAATTGAGTTCAAGAAAGAGTATTTTTCCCTTTCAGATCGTGAGAGGGTCAAATACAGAGAGGATATTGTTTTAGATTACCAGATCATAGAAGGCTATCATTTTCAGCTATTTGGAATATTCAGAGATGATCCGGAGGGGAACTATTTCAAGCATTTGCTCACCGTAAATAAAGATGGACGTATAGCTGAAAAAGTTTTGCCACCTGATTTTTTAAATTTTGACAGGCACGGAAATGTATATTCCCTTTATAAAAATTCGAGAAAAACTTATCTGGTGACGACTCCAGTGTTGGATTTGGTTGGTTGGCAATACCCCCCCCAAGAATTACGGGTGTTTCTTTTGAGTAACCCCTCCTTTGCCACTATGCGTATTTTAAAGATAATGCTATTTTTTATGAAGTAGTTGAACGTATTACGGGCAATTTCCCCAATAAACAATTTCATCAGCACCTATTAACGGAATGAAAAAGCCGGCCCGAGAACAGGCCAGCCCCTATAAACCCTATCACCATGAAAACACTTTAGCTACATTTCAAAACTATAAAAAAAAATTGGGGCATACTGTTAAAAAAATGTTTAAAGATCCAGCCTATATAGGCGGGACTATCATGGGTAGAACAACAAACCATATATTTTATCGCTTCACCACCTTCCCTGTCATTCTCTGTCCGTCATTGCTGGTAAGTTGAATAATATAATTACCTGTTGATAGGTTGCTGATATTAATGTTTTCCCTTTCATTGTTTGAAACGCCGCTATATACTTTCCTGCCTACCATATCCAGCAATTCAATTTTCGTGTCAGTTACCAGGCCGTTCACAAACAACACGTCATTGGCAGGATTAGGGTAGATTTTTATATTGGGCATACCTGCAATATCCATCCCCGATAGCGGGCCGGGGATACGTACCTGCTTACATACTTTTTTGCGACCACTGGACACATGCACTTTTACACAAACAGTTTAGGTACCCGTATCACTATAAATATGAGTAAACATATTTTGTTTATCTGTCTCTCCATCACATAACTGCCAGTACAGGCTGTCATGCGTAGAAGCCCCGGTGAATGTGAACTGTATTTGCTTGTTGGCCGAATCCACCACATAGGTAAATCAGCAGCGGGGGAAACGAAACTGGTGCGATTGCAGTCCTACCCGAACTTGGTCACGAAGAAATCCGAATTGCCCCCATTGCTGGTATATTCGGGCGTATTGCCTGCCTTCATATCGCTTTACAGTTTGCCGCCAATGTACACATTGCCCACCTTGTCAGAGGTTATTTCAAGTCCCTGGTCATGAAATCCTGTACCGTGCATTTCATTCCAGTCTATTAACACACCTGAAGCATCAATCACAAATAAGGTAGGGTTATGTCCCTCATTAGGTGTAACAATCAGTGTATCTTTGTTATATACTTGCGTGCCTCCGATGTAACCGGAAACAGCAATTGTATTATCAGGTAAAACAGTTAAGCGGCTTAAAGTATTAATGGCATTGGAACCATCCACATGATAAATCCAGTGAGGGTTACCTGTGTTTTTATCAACTTTTCCGACTACACTCATCAAGCCGGTTGATGAAAGTGTTTTATGGACAGATAAATTTCTTAAGGTAAAAGGGTTATTGATGCCCTGTGCACCTCCGGTGAAATATACCCCATCATTAGCAACATGCAATCGCCCGAACGCCGCATCTTTATTAACAGAATCCTTCCATACCTGTGTGCCGTATGGGTTATAGTCGGCCAATATTGTATATGAATGTGAGGAAGAAGCTCCACCATATTCAAATATCACATAGCTTTTGTTAGTTGTTTTATCTATTTCTGCACTGCGAATATAATATCCGCTGTCTATAGATTGTAGTTTGTTAACTGATAACAAAACCCCACTTGGACTGTATTTAATATCATATGTACCCCATTGGCTGGTGATTGATGGCGTTATTTCTACACCTGTCCTTAACGTTTCAAATAAATGAATACTACCCTGTCCATCAACCGGCATTGCACCTGAAGAAAATGTACCAGCACCTGTTGACGCGTTATCGGAACCAACAAATTGCACCTATTTTAATGAACTTCTCGTGTCGTATTTTAATAAACAGTCTGAAGTTATTTGTCTAGCCAAAATACTGTCTTAGCCTAAACGTTTATTATTACCTACCATGATACACGATATATAATTACCACCATTATTATATGCAATACCAGTACCTTCACTACGGCTTTTCGCCTCAATTAATTTAGCAAAAAGCATGTCGCCATAACAGTCATAGCTTGTGAATAACATATTCCAAGGATCACCCCCAGTTGCATTGAATGCGGTTTGGCTGAAAGTATCCGCTTTTATATTGATTGTCCTACAACCGATAGACAATACAGGTTCTGATTATCATCTGTACACAGTTGGATTACCCATTCGCCTTTGTATTTACCGTTATTTAAGTGACTGGTACTTCCTCCTCCTTTCAACCAGTTGTATTGTTGGGCCATGGCACAATAATTCGCTGAAAAGGCAAATAATAATAACAGCAATCCTCTTAGATGTATCTTATTTTCCATAGTATATATTTTAGCGTTAATCATTAAAGTTAATTGAAAAATCCCTGCCCGTGCTCCACGCACAGGCAAGGCTTTTCATTCCTATTCCTTTTCCTATTCACCTTTAACAGTCAGGCCAGCAGGCAAAAGGATTTGTTCTTTTATGGGTAACCGTTACCTGCACCGTATGCACCATTCTGCCATTTTCTTCCATCCTCACCACATATATACCCTGTGCCCAATTAGCTAGGTTCAGGCTGTGGCTGGCATTATAACTGCTTTCTGGCGCTTCTGCGATCTTGCGGCCCATTATATCATGCACCGTTATTCTGCGGCGGCCATCGTTTGCCTGTCCGTAGTTATAATTTATGGTCATGGTCTGGTTTGCAGGATTAGGGAATACCAGTATCGCCGTTTCCACTGCGCCTTTTTTATCCAGGGTTACACTGTAGCCATTGTTCCTATCCGGTTTCTGGCTGGGCCAGCCGGTGCAGGGATAGGATAATTAGAAGGGTCAACCAATACACGTTCAAAACACTTTGAGCCGTCATCTAGCCTGAAACTTACCTCGATAGTATCAGGAGGCCCCTGCATATTCTGTTGTTCCTTCAGATTATAAAAGCTATTTTGAAAATCTAAAACAAAATGATGAAGAAGTACTTGGAAAAAAACACTGGGTTGAAACAAGGCCTTTATTAACTCCAGAAGAAGTAAAAAATTTGTTAAAATCGGACTATCCACAACCAAAGGATGTGGCTTTAACCCCGATTTTTGCTAAGCACCACAAATTTTTCTCAACCACATATGCCTTTCGGGCAAAGCCCCACAAGAACATGACCACGCCCAAAGGACGTGGATTTTTGAGTTACATTAAAAGTGCAAGAAGAAAATTTCAATTCAATTCTCAAAAACAACAAAGAAAATTGAAGAATTTCATGCCAATTGATACTTTAAGGGCAAAATTCTTTTGAGCTAATTTTACGAATATATTGAAGAGCGGGCAATCCTGATAATTCGTCCATAATAGTAACTGGATTTGATGATATTGTCCGCGTGTGATCGGTAAATAACAATGCACCACTTTCGGTAACTAAGAATACACCACTAATGACAACAAGAGTGCACCAAAAGTAATCCCTGAGAGGCATGCCTCTCAGGGATTTGGACTAATTTGCTAGTCTACGAAAACTAGCATTTTATGAATGTGTACTTGAACAAATTTATGGTTTATTTTGAAATTCACCGCCTAAGCAGGGAAGGGTATTCCATGCGCCAGATCAGCGATGAACTGGTTATTAACCGTCGTACGGTCAGTAAATACCTTTCGCTTACTGAACAGGGGTATGAGCAGCTCCTAGAGCAGCAATCCCAACGCAATAAGGTACTCCTGCCCTATGAGAATTTTGTCAAAATGCGGCTGGAAAAGTTTAGGGATACCCCATCAGCCCAGATGCATGACTGGTTAAAAGAGCATTTTGACTGTTTTCCCAAAGTCTCCCCTAAAACAGTATTCAATTTTGTTTCCTGGATCCGGCGGAAGCATAACCTTCCACTCCTGAAGATACCTCGTGACTATCAGATGGTGGAAGAACTTCCTTATGGAAAACAAGCACAGGTGGATTTTGGAGAGTATACCATGAGAAACTCACTAGGCCATCGGGCCAAGGTTTTTTTCTTCATCATGGTTCTGTCCCGCTCTCGCTTCAAATTCGTCTGGTTTATCGACCGGCCATTCACTTCTGATTCAGCAGTTCAAGGTCACGAAAGAGCCTTTGCTTACTTAAGGGGCATTCCCCTTGAAATCGTGTATGATCAGGATAAGGTGTTTCTGGTGAGTGAAAACGGAGGAGATTTTATCCTCACCGACACGTTTAGGTCCTACATGCGAGAACAGTCCTTTAGTCTGTTTTTTTGTCGAAAATCAGATCCGGAGAGTAAAGGCAAAGTGGAAAATGTGGTGGGCTATGTGAAAAGGAATTTTCTCTATAACCGAACCTTCCATAACCTAGATACACTCAATGATGAAGCAATGGGCTGGTTGGGCCGTACGGCCAATAGTTTACCGCATGCGGTAACCAAAAAAGAGCCCTATGCTGAGCATCTTATTGAACAATCTTATCTGACCCCCTATACGGCCAGCACTACTCAAGCTTCCACTAGGGATCACTATGCGGCCCGAAAAGATAATTCCATCTCTTACAAAGGAAACTTCTACTCCTTGCCACTAGGCACCTACCAAGGGAAGGGAAGTCAGGTAGAGCTTAGGGTGGCAGGTACCGAATTGGTTATCGGCTTGCCAGGGGAGAATACAGAGATTTGTCGACACCGGATCCCGGTGGGGTTAACCGGTCAGAAAGTGTAAAATACAGATCACAAAAGGGACAAGGAAGGATCGATTGCCCTGAGGATGACCAGAGTTGCCGCCCTGTTTTCTCAGCAGCAAAAAGCCCTTCAGTGGTTTGAGTTAATCAAAGTGGAAAAACCCCGTTACCTCCGGGATCAGTTGGAGATGATTGAAAAAGCAATCCAGGGGATAGCTTCTGATCAAGTGGAACTCACCCTTTCCTATTGCCTTGAAAATGCAATAACCAACGCATCTGATTTTAAGGAAATCTTGGATCTTCAGCAACCTAAGCCGAAGGAAGAAGTCAACATCAGAATCCTAAATCCACTCAGTGGTAAACTACCTGAAAGTGCCCGGATTCAGCCCCAGACCAGTAACATCCAGGACTATGAAGAATTGATAAGCAAAGATAATAACACCTGATTATGAACCGCTCTGGACAAGTAGAACATCCGAAGGTCTAGGGCATAACCTATCCAACATGGAAAAGAATGAACAAATCAATGCCTTTTGCAGGCAGTTTAAAATCACCGGAATGGCCTCTTGCCTTCCCGATATTGTCGCCGCTTCGGAAAAACAAAGCTCCGGATACCGGGACTTTTTTCTTGACCTGTTAAAACAGGAAGCGGCTCAGCGATTGAAAAATGAAATCGAAAGACGCAGAAAAGCCGCTCGCTTGCCTCTTAAAAATGACTTGGGCGCTTACGACAAACAGGCCGAAAATGGATTAACACTGACCAGAATAAACCAGCTGCGGGAATTGAACTGGCTCGATCAGGGGTTTAACCTGATGTTACTTGGGCCATCTGGAACAGGGAAAACGTTTTTGGCCGCAGGGTTAGCCGTCGATGCGGTGGAAAAGGGGTACAAAACCTACTTTAAAACCATGGAGGACTTGACAAGTATGCTCAAGCTCAAAGACATGACTCGAACCGCAACAGCCGAGTACAAAAGGTTACTAAAAGCCGACTTAATCATTTTGGATGATATTATGCTCTTTCCAGTGGAGAAAAGTGTTGCCGTAGCGCTTTTCAACTTTGTAAACCAAGTTTACGAACAGACCTCCTTTATCATTACTACCAATAAAATGCCTACTGAATGGGCTAAAATGCTCGATGATGAGGTATTGGCTACTGCACTTTTGGACAGACTCCTCTTTCGTTGTGATATTATAAATTTATCTGGGAAAAGTTATAGAATGAAAAACAGGCAAACTTTCTTTGAACAACAGAAATAGCTAAACTATATTTACAAACTGGTGCACTCTTGTTCCCATTTTTGGCGCATTCCTATTTACCATTTTTGGTGCATTGTCAGTTACCGACTACACCGCGCTGCAACTCGCTGTGAGGGTGTATTTTCTACACCAACTATAGCTTCTACAAAAAAAGTAGCGAGTGGCGTTTGTTTGAATCCATGCTCCATTTCCGATAATGCCATACGAACAGTTTCGGTTGCGAGACTACGGTTACGAGATTTCTCAGGGACTGCAAAGCCAATCTGAAAACATGGCGTGCTTTCTATCGGAGTATGCTGTACAAAGTTAACAAATGAAGTTATAGTTCCATTTTTCAATCTCACATAAGTGAGCCTAATCTTCTCTTCAGGCTGATCCATGTGAACGTACAACTCTCGATAAATAGTACCCAGCTGAATTGGAATTTTTAATAGCTCTTTTTGAAATGAGCGCAATGCGTTTGATGGATCTGTCATAGCTATAATTTATAATTGACTTGCTTTTTTAAGTCCAAAATCGAAGTCTCGTAGAATTTCTGGACGGGAAAATCCAGGAAAGTACATCCACCTATTATATGCATCGTCAAGGTTCTTTTGTACTTCGGGATTGGTAGATGTGACCTTCATGTCAATTGTATATAGATCTCCTTCCATTTCCCTAAGAAAATGGTCAACTTTAATTTGCACCTTAGGAAACGCGGAATTAATTCTCAACTATTATAAAATCCTTAGAAGGTACATGGCGTGAAGAATATCTTTACTCTCCAACAGGCTGTGGATTCATATCTTTTCATACAAATGCAGATTCACCAATGTGATACCCAAATAGAAAAGGCCTTAAAGGAAAGAGACACAATTGTTGAAATTAATAATAGCAGCAATTCTAAAACCCTAAAAAAGACAAAAACAAGAATACCCCAAAATTCAATTTAGACTACTATTTACTAAGTCAATTCGGAGTCGACATTACTAAAATTGATGGAATCGACAGCTTAAGCGGCATGAATATTTTAGGAGAAATAGGAAGTGATTTCATTAAATGGCCTAGCCGGAAAAGGTTTCTTTCATGGCTAAACCTTGTCCCCAACAACAAAAAATCAGATGGTAAACAATTGAGCAGCCTTTTAATGAAAAAAAAAACACAGCTGGACACATATTTAGAAAATGCGGGAGCTGTCTTTGGAAAAGCAAGGGGCCACTGGGAGAATACTATAGAATTCAACGAGCTAAAAACGGAGGAAAAGCCGCAGCAATAGCTACTGGAAACAAATTAGCTACAATCGTATACACAATGGTAGCCAACCAAGTAGAATATGACGAATCAATTCTAATGAAAATGAGTAGGAACAGCCAGGAAAGAAGACTCAATACACTACAGAGAAAAGTAAGCTCTCTAAAAAAGAACTTGAAAAAGTTGCTTAATGGAAACAGGCTGAAGAGACGGTTATATAGAGGTCTGCTGCTCGCCCCGACCGGAGCGCCTATCTTTGTACCGAAATAATAAGAATTAAAACCACCCCATTACAGGGAGTTGTATATCCGTTTACGGATTCAATAATTGAAAGCTTATAAGAAATAGTTTTTCCCAGATACAAGAAAGGTAATTGATGGGGTTCAGTTGTTACCAAAGCGTGTTCGATTAATGCCACAAGATCCGTGTTAATATTGGCAAAAGAGATAATGAATATAAGCTGGAAGACATGATAGAATAAGATGAGGCCTGTATAACGAAGGCAACCCCGGCAGGAAAAAAAAAGATCTGAACCGAGGAGGGGGTAACCAGCAGAAGGCTATAGTGGCCGTGATGGCTGAATCAACGGGTCTGGAAGACTTTAAAACAAAAGAATTGATCAAAACCTAGCGATACTTTAAGATGAAGAAAATCAAAGATTTAAAGTCTTAAACAGCAGAGAAACTGATCAAGGATTTTATCAACAAAGATGCTGTTCTTCAGACCGATGACAGCACCAATTACACTATGTATGAAGATTTCGTGGATGTACATGTAACCGAATTGTCATCTACCAAAGAGGGTAAGTTCAACCTGAAATGGTCAATATTGCAATCAGAAACCTAAAAAGCTAAATTAGAAAGTATAGAATAATCTCGGAAAGAAAGCTCCAAAACTATATTGAAGAGTATTGCTAAATGCTCAACCGCAAATATTTTGATAAAAGACTCTTAGATCGACTGATAATTGCTGGAATTCACCCGCTACTAGCAAAGTAGCGGATAATCATAAAAAAAAGGGAAATCAAAATACAATTCACAGAATAACAATTTCTGTATTCTTTTAAATAGATCGTATCTCTGTATGGGAAAAAAGGTTAGAAAACTTGGTTTATATTATAAAATTTGAATTTCTTTTTTCCTGAGAAATCGTGAAATTTAAAGGGTCTATTGTTTTGATCAAATCCTACAATACTAGGATCAATAAATCCAGAGTTAAGCAAAGACCCTGAAAAATCAAAAGCTGAAACAAAATATCTAAATTTGAATAGACTACTCCTATCAACATTATTAAAAATTTTAAAAACAACATAAATTTGTTGATCATTAAGAAATATTCTATCAATTTTATTACTTGGGTAATCCCTAATTTCCATACTTTGTGATTGCACATCTAATGAATCCTTGGAAAAAACATTTTTTAATTCCAATTTTATGCTAAAATTCTCTGAACCTATGATGTTATTAAATTTAAGCTCCCCTGTTCTTGCATCTAAAATCGCATAGCTATCGTTTTTAGTTAAAAGAAAGTATTTATCAATTAAATCCAGAGATTTCACAGAGTCTTGAATAAATTGTTCACATCTACGAAAATTAAAATTATAAATTTTAAAAGCATTTTCTTGCAAATCATTATGCCCTATCAATAACTCTTCGTTTTCTAAAAAAGAAATCTTAGTATTATGCATGAAAAACGCCGGAGGCAATAAACAACTTTTAGTCTCTGAGAAATCAGATAAACTAAACTCCAGAATTTCATGATTAAAAAAGAGATATAAAATATCCTTATTTTGAAAAGAGAATAAACAGATGTTTTTTCTTGTCCTCAGACCATTGGAAGTGGAAAAGCTAGTATATGATTTTTCAAATACTAATTCACCTAGATGGTTGAAAACCAAAATTCTTGAATCGCCAGGCTTGAAAATAATCAAATTAGAATTATATGTATAAAATTTCGGAAAAGAAATTTCATTAAAATCATCCTTTTCGGTAAAAACTAAGTTTTGATCAAATAAAAACTCTTTAGGTAAGTCTTTAGATCTATTACATGAAAAAACTATAAAACCTATTAAAGCAAAGAAAATTCTAATATGGAAATTCAATTTATAATTATCCATTTATCTTCATAAGATTTCAAAATTGAAGAGTTTAGTATATTATAATTTACTGAATTGTTGGTTGAATCATGAAAAATTGAAGTTGATAAAGAAAATGAATTTTTGAACAATTTAAATTTAACTTTGCTTTTGGTAGAAACAATTATGTTCAAATCATTATTTAAATTAAAGTCTTTTGCATACTCGACAGAAGACAAAAAGCAATTTGAACAAGCGTCTAAGTCAATAAATAAAATATCCCTTTTATTTTCAAGAGAAAATTGCTCAACATACTGAGAAATAGACTGATCATCTTTAACAGATGAACAAGAATAAATAAAAAAAAAGCAACAACAAAGCCACTTAAAACGCAAAGATATCGTATTTGATATATTCATCTGATAGTCCTTCATAATCTTTG
This sequence comes from Algoriphagus aurantiacus, assembly GCF_035156405.1. Lineage (NCBI taxonomy): Bacteria > Pseudomonadati > Bacteroidota > Cytophagia > Cytophagales > Cyclobacteriaceae > Algoriphagus > Algoriphagus aurantiacus. The sequence goes on from NZ_JAXRUT010000032.1 coordinate 39,549, forward strand.
TTTGTTAAGGGAATATATAATCCTTTTACTCCCACGAATGCTGAGTAATGGAAATATTTTTTTTCCGGGAATTCAACTTGATTTATTAAATTAAAATCACTATCGTATACTAAAACCGAAAATTTATTTTTACTATTATCTTTAGTCGATCGATCTTCTTCGGAAAGATTTCTTCCAATAATAAAAAACCTATAATAAACTTCTCTATACTTGTCGTATAACAATCTGGCGTAAGAGTTTTGTGAAATCACAAATTTAAACTGCTCATTAAAAGGGTTTCCAGCTGGAACTTCAATAAACCCCTTGAAATTTGGACTTCCACAGTATTTCTTACTTATTAATTCATGATTAAAATTATATATATATACAGTATCTAAAAGAGGGTAACTGTAAATTAATGAATCTCCTTTGACAGTTTTAAGGGTAAAAGAATGATGTGATGTAGCAATTTTTTCGAGATATTCATTCGGGTATTTTACATTTAAAATTGGAGTTATCAAATTGGATTCTAAATCCCATTTATAGTTTGGAATAACGTCAATTGTTAATGGATTATATATATCAACATTCATTTGAATTGTTGAAAAGTATATGTTACCATTTCTGTAAACACTTGGGTTTGATGGTGTTGTAATATGATTTAAAATATATGGACTTTCATTGTTTTTTTCTAAAAAATCATCAATTTTAAATCTTTCATCAATTTTTTCCCCAATATCGTTAATCACCAACGTTCCATTAAAACTAAACTGCGGAAAAATAAAAATAGAATCTTTATTGTGATAAAAAAAACTATGAGCAAAAAATTTGTTGCCTAGGCTCATTTTACCAATTTCTATTCTTTTAAATAATTTCTTACTTTCAAGATCATAGAAATCCAAACTATTGTATATTTTATTTAAGTTGATAAGAAATTCTTTATTATTGTTATCTGTTTCGACCTGAATCCAATTAAATTGATAGGTGGATACAGAATCAAGCAGAATTGTAATAGATTCTTTGAGATAATTTTCATTTTGAGAACCTTTTTCTTTATCCGTTAATGAAGTGCATGAATAAAATATTATACAAAGAAATACATGTAAAAGTAATGAAATTCTCATTTCCAAATTTAATTTATTAGAAATGGAGATAGAAAAATTTCTATCTCCATTCAGTGTTTGATTTTTGAACAAATTAGTTCGGATATGAACCTTCACAGCCTGTATTCGGACCAGCGCAGCCTCCAAAATCCGTTTCAGTACTATAAACATAGGTTCTGCCGTCACAAACGTAAATATCAGGACCACCAGGAGAATATGATGTGTAACATCCATCTATGTCTGGAAACATTTCGTAACTAAACCCAAGACTTGAGATTAGTCCAAAAGCTAAAACTAAAGTTACTCTTTTCAAATTTTTCATATAATATAGGTTTTTAGTTGTCTTCAAAACTAACTTTTTTTTTGTAAAAAATAAAAAAAATAAAAAAAACTACTGTCATCCGTGTAAAAATACTGTTCTAAAACACTTTTCTTGGAATAGTATAAAACGGAAAAAGCGGAATCACCGATTTGGTTAATTCCGCTTTAAACGGGATGTTGCGGTTACCTCACTATAAGCAACCCGGTGCAACGTACAACACTATCCGGACATCCGATAATCAGCCAGCTACTTTCTTTCATTCCGCAAGAGCTTGTAGATAAGCTTCGGAAACATTTCAGTCCGACCGATATTAATAAGACCATATCCACCTATAAACAGCTTGTCTTTATGGTTTACGGCATAGTGTACAAAGCACAGTCGCTGAACAGCCTCTGCAACTGTCGTCTGGTTTTGGGACAGAAGCTCAACTATCTGGGCATCGACAGACTCCTGCTAGCAGTACGCTTTCGGATGCCAACTGTAAGCGCCCCAATGAGGTTTTCGGTTATATGTATTACCTGCTTCTGGCTTATTACAGAGCGGAGATTTCGGACAGCTACCTCAGTCTGCCCATCAACGGGGAAGTTTCCCCTGACCGGGTAAAACTGTTTGACTCCAGCACCGTAACCCTGTGGACGGATGTATTTAAAGGGGCGGGAAGGAATCCCATGAACGGCAAGAAAAAAGGCGGACTCAAAGTTCATGTGGTCCTCCCTCTGGACAACATGGTCTCTGAACTTGTGTGGCTTACGCCAGCCAGCAGCAACGATAAAGATTTCCTCGGACAGCTGAAACCCCAAAAAGGAGAAATCTATTTCTTCGATAAGGGGTACGTCAATTATGGAGTATATAAAAATGGGTTGGGTGCGATGCCTTTTTCGTGACCCGGTTAAACGAAAATGCCAGCTATGAAGTGGTAGGTGAAATCCGTAAAGACATCCATGACTTTCTGGCCGGAGGCACTATTTTGGATCTGTTAGTTGAGCTAAAAACTGAATCAGCACCACTAAAGGCGAGATTAATCACTTACAAAGACCCGTTGACAGGAAAAGTATTCCGATTTCTGAGCAATCTGTTTGATACCCACTCGCATACCATTGTGCTACTCTATAAAAACCACTGGGAGATCGAACGGTTCTTTAAAAAAAATCAAGCTGAACTTCAAGCTGGGCTATTTTTTCTCGGACAGCCGGGAAGGAATCAAAACCCAAGTATGGATGGTGCTGATTGCCAATCTGATATTCAGCGTGATCCACAAACGGATTAAAGAAGTAGAGCAGTTTACCACCTTGGTGTCCATGGCTAGAGCGAACCTGATATCCTATCTATGCTTCCAGACCATACTAAAAACGGACTGTCTGACAGAAGCAGAACAAAATCTGGAAATAGTACAATTGGATATTTTCGAAAGTGAGCAGGGGGGGGGTGTTTTGAGGAAAAGGAAAAATCACCCTAAACACCAGAAAACCCACTATTTTAGAACTTCAAAAACTTACTCGGATGACAGTATTAAGAAATAAACTCTTAAGAAATGGCATTCTGGTCATNCAGAAAACCCACTATTTTAGAACTTCAAAAACTTACTCGGATGACAGTATTAAGAAATAAACTCTTAAGAAATGGCATTCTGGTCATAGTCATAAACCAAATTGCTTTCGCCCAACACTCCCTTAAGCAGGTTGTAGCAAAATCATGTAATCTCAGATAGGCCTCTAATTTCTTTCAGGGATATCTCTAGCCATAATACTTGGCTATTATTCGCAAGCAAATAATGCCTTTGTCCTTGGAATCAAGTTGTTTGTAATATGGTAAGTTTGAAGTTAATCTCTGATAATTCAATAAATTAACGTGAGTTCGGGATAATTTTCAAAGAATTTCAATAGGAAAAACGGGTGCTTTTGAGTATGCTAAACTGTTAACATTCAATACTTTAACACCAAAACCAACCCGTTATGCTTAAGGATAAAATTACCGAATTTTTCGTTTCCATCGATGATTTTTGCATTGATTTTGAATCAGAAATCCAAAAACACCTCCTCGAATCATCAACTAATAAACCAAGAAACAGAGCTGCCTCCCTTTCTGATTCCGAAATCATGAGTATTCTTGTACTCTTCCATAATGGGCAGTTTTCAAACTTCAAAAGTTATTACAATCACTACGTCTCAGCCCACATGAAAGATCTTTTCCCGGGGTTGGTTTCCTATAACCGCTTTGTCGAGCTTCAGGGCCGCGTGGCTATCCCGCTCATGCTTTTTCTAAAACTCAAAGGCCTGGGCAATGCAACCGGCATCAGCTTCATAGATTCCACCCCGTTGAGATCCTGCCACAACCGGAGGATACACCAGCATAAGACTTTTAAGGGAATTGCCGAACGGGGACAATGTTCCCTGGGTTGGTTCTTCGGGTTCAAATTACCTCTGATCATCAACGATAAATGGGAAATCCTGTCATTTTATCTCACCAAGGGAAACGTGGATGACCGCAACTGACTTGCTTTTCGGCAACAGAGTCCAGCTGGTTGCCAAGCCCAGAAAGAACATGAAAAACCAGAATATCACACCCAACGACCGAATCCTGCTCCGAAAAAGAGCCATTATTGAATGTGTCAACGACGAACTTAAAAACATGTGCAAACTCGAATATACCCGTCACCGGTCAGTCAACAACTTCCTTATCAATATTCTGGGAGCTCTTACGGCATACTGCTTTTTCCCTAAAAACCTTCCCTCAACATCGAATTTGAATTACCATCCGTCCAACTATCCCTTTGTGCTTAACCCGATCTCACGTTAAATTAAAAAAATCACCTTGGAGTCTCGCTTTATTATGATATCGACATAAATCCCTCAAACTTATTACACACAAGAACTTCTTACTACACCAGTGTAAAATTATGTCCTAAACAGATTTAAACAACCTAGCCAAAAGCTCTAAATCCTCCTCAAAATGGTTCGACTTCTGTATCGCCAGCTCCAGCTGATGAGACATCAAATAAAACCGGAACCCCAATCTTAATAAGGAGACGAAATACAACTGAATGAGAAGAGTGGAAAGTTATTTAACTGAAATCTGTTGTTTTATAGAGCTTCTAAAGAGAGGCTGATTTCAACTATTTTGGAATTTACTTCTAAAAAACACAAGAAATAGTATTAACTTGCTAACTATTAATTAGTTACGTTACTTAAAAATAATTTTGCCTTATTCGGTGACCTAAAGAAAAACACAACAGTTAAAACACTGTATTTCAGTAAATTACAAGCTTAGGTTCGAATCCTGCCACCCCGACGAACCTAGAAATAGGTTGTATCAAAGACACTGTTAATCAACTGATTTTCAGTGTCTTTTTTTTTGTTTTTAGGTATTCAGTTTAATGCCAAATAAAAGCATAAGTCCCAACAAAAAGTTGTGCTCTTTTGGGATTGATCCCTGAACTCTGCATATAATGTAGGGGGCTTGCTTCTTGTTTCTCTCCTTTAACCATAACCCATTTATCCATCCAAATGGTTTATTCAGGTTAAGCAGGTCTATTCTAGTAACTTGGTTCTGATGGGTATTGGGTTAATTTTTCATAGGTTAATGACGATTTTGGGAAAAAGACATTTAAATTTTCAGACAAGTTCCCGGTATTATTGACAGGTTGTTTTCATCTATGAAACACCTTTTTTTAATGTATTTTTTCTAGATATGGTATTTGGAATCCTCCTGTTATTATGTGGAACCCCTGTGCTTGTATGTTTGCAGCTGTCCTATTTACTTGTTGCTAATATAAATACTTGAAAATCAAGTATCTTGTTTTGACAAAAGCCTAAGAGATGAAAAGATTGGTTCTCCTCCCAATGTTACTTTTTCCTTCCTTTTTGATGTCACAAGTAAGGGTAGATAATAGCCCTGAACTGGGCAATTATCCTATCAAAAATTTCTCACCAGAAGAGTATCAGGCCCATTTTCAAAATTGGGCCATCACTCAGGACAAAAATGGTTTTATTTATGCGGGCAATGGCAATGGAATATTAGAATATGACGGTGAAACATGGAGGCTCATACCGCTAGACGATCTTAATGCGGTAAGGGCGGTAACGGTCGATGAAGATAATGTTAAATGGATTGGGGCCGATAGGGAACTAGGATACTTGGAACCCGATTCACTGGGATTTCTTCAATTTAAGTCACTAAAAAATAAGATTCCACCTTCGCATCCCTTGACTGCGAACGTATGGAACGTGTTTCATACCAAGGATGGCATCATTTTCAGGGGGGGGAACAATATCTATTTATGGAAGCAAAACAAATTCGAAGTTGTTCCAGAGGTAGGAAAAATTCATACTGGATTCCAAGTAGGACAGGATGTGTTTTTCAGGGTGTACGACAAAGGCCTGTTTCTATTAAAGGATGGGACACTTCAGTTAATTCCTCAAGGACATATATTTAAAGATTTACGTTTATATGCAGCATTGCCATTTAAGAATAACACGATATTGTTGGGCACAAGGGATGCCGGCCTTTTTCTTTATAATGGAACTTCGATAGCTAAGTTTCAAAATGATATTGATGATTATCTAATAACCAATCGGCTATACAACGGCCTTGCTTTACCAGATTCTTCTTTTGCCTTCACAACCCTAAGTGGAGGTTTGATTATTATGGATGGGAACGGCAAAAGGTCAAGAATCATAACTAAGAAAAACGGTCTATTAAACGATGAGGTTTACGGGATATGTCTGGATAATCGCAACGGGTTGTGGCTGGCGCTACAAACAGGGATTTCTTATTTAGAATACTTAAGTCCTTATACTTTCTTTGACGAAAAAACAGGTCTTGAAGGCACGGTCGATGCGATTACTAGACATAATGGCAAACTTTATGTAGCAACCTACGGTGGCCTTTACGAACAACACAATTCCCCTGAACAGGGAGGGTATCAATTTAAGCGGATCAAGGAAATCAACAGTGGATGCACAGCTCTACTTTCTGTTGGGGAATCCTTGATAGTTCTTACCGATGACGGCACCATCCAAATCACTAATGGTGCTATTAAGAAGCTAAACAACTTAAAAGGAGTAGCGGCCTTCCAATCCCAAAAAGTTCCCAACAGAATTTTCATAGGGCACAAAGATGGGCTATCGACATTATTTTTTTCAGAAGGAGAATGGCAAAATGAAGGTGAAATTGAGAAGATAAAGGAAGAGTCCATTTCCATAACCGAAACAGGAAACGGCTCAGTTTGGTTAGGAACAAGGGTGAATGGGGTCATAAAAATCGAATTTTCTGATTTTGCAGAAAATGCATTGAAAGATTCAGTAATCCAACGCTACGGCCCAGAGCATCATCTTTCAGAGGGGTGGAACAAAGTATTCACTATTGACGGAGAGCTGTGGGTTACCGCAAATACCGAAAAGGAGTCTCCATTACTTAAATTTGACTTTAAAGAAAACAAATTTTTACAAACCTTGGAATTTGGTAAAAAATTTGGGCTCGATTCCATTCCACTATATCCACTAGCGTCCCAGGATAATGGTGCCTATATCTTATTAAAATCGTTTCCGTCTGAAGGGGTACCGTCAAGATTCTCAGCCTTCAGGGATATGAAAACAGGTAAATACTCCTTGGAGAAATTACAGGACTGGCGATTTAAAAGTAACAATGAGGCATTTTGGGATAATAACAATGTGCTATGGTTGGGTAAGGAAGAATTAGTAAGATATAATTTAGGCAAGGAGTCAAGTAGTAATCCAGTTCATAAAGCTTATGTTCGGAAAGTTGTTACTGCCCAAGATTCAATTCTTTTTGGAGGCGAACCTTCCCGGACAAATGCGCCAAAACTGGCGTATTCACATGATGGGCTACGTTTTCAATTTGCCACACCCACTTTTGATGGTCCATCCGCAAACAAATATCAATATTTCTTAAGGGGCTTCGATGAAAAATGGTCTGAGTGGAGTAATGAAACAAAAAAAGAGTATACAAATGTTCACGAGGGAGACTATCAATTCATGGTCAGGAGCCGTGATAATTATGGAGAAATAGGCGATTATGATACTTTTGATTTTACCATATTACCCCCTTGGTACCGCTCATGGTGGGCTTATTTAATATACCTCTTACTTTTTTCGGGATTTCTTTGGGCCATTTTAAAACTTCGTTCCCGCCAATTAAAAGCACACAATGAGGCCTTGGAAAGGCTAATTGCCGTGAGGACATCCGAGGTACAACACCAAGCCAACCAGTTAAAAATACAAGCCTTAAAATTGCAGGAATTCGACAAGGCCAAATCCCGTTTTTTTGCAAATATCTCCCATGAGTTCCGTACACCGCTTACTTTGATAAAAGGTCCCATTGAGCAGTTGGAGCAGAATTTTACTGAAAAATTGAGTATGGAAACCGTCAAAATGATTCGACGAAATGCCAATCGTCTCCTTAACATGGTTAATCAGTTGCTTGATCTGTCAAAAATTGACGAGGGCAGTTTAAAGTTGGCACCTACTGAAGGAGATGTATATAAATGCCTAAGAACCGCTTCATCCTCTTTTAATTCCCACGCAGCCCAGAGAAACATGGATTATAGGGTAGAGATTCTACCCACCGTGCTTTGGGCCTCTTTTGATCGTGATAAACTGGAAAACATTGTGTACAACCTTTTGGGTAATGCCTTTAAATTTAGTAGAGATGGCTCCAAAATTTCATTCATTGCCGATTATAATGAAGGTGCTCTACTAATTAAGGTTTCCGATGCCGGAAAGGGCATTGCGATTGAGAAGTTGCCTTATATCTTTGACCGCTTTTACCAAGCTGAAAGTGGTGATACAAGGGAGAAAGAGGGTTCAGGGATTGGACTTTCACTGTCCAAAGACTTGGTGGAACTTATGGACGGTACCATTACCGTCTCTAGCGAAGTGGATCTGGGCACTTTGTTTACCGTACAATTGCCCATTCAAGAAATCAAGACCCGACAGAAGCATCCAATAGATGATGTTCCACAAATGGAAAAATCCCTGGTCAAAAGACCATTTGCCCTATCAACTTCAGACAAAAGAAACCTGCCTACCGTTCTGTTGGTTGAGGACAATGCTGATATGCTGCACTTTATCAAGGAACACTTAGTTAAATTTTATAAAGTGAATGAAGCCATAAATGGTGAAGCAGGATTACAAAAGGCAAAGGCAGATTCCCCAGATCTTATCATCACCGATTTGATGATGCCGAAAATGGATGGAATCGAACTTTGTAGAGAATTAAAAACCGATGTTCATACGAGCCATATCCCTGTAATCATGTTAACGGCAAAGGCGGGAATAGAAAATAAAATCGAAGGTTTGGAAACAGGGGCAGATGACTATCTAACCAAACCATTTGACGGTAAGGAACTTCTTGTCCGCTCCAGAAATCTTATCGAACAGCGACAGAAATTAAGAGAACTTTATGGAAACAAAGAGATTCAGTTAGATCCGAGAAAGGTTACGGCCACCTCTATTGACCAAAAGTTTTTGGAGCAGGTTCTGGAACTTCTCGAAACCAATTTCTCTGATCCTGAATTTGGTGTGCCACATATGCAGGACGCCCTGGCAATGAGCAAGACCCAACTGCACCGAAAACTTAAGGCATTGACGAATGAAGCTCCCGGCGAACTGTTACGTAATTTTCGATTAAAAAGAGCGGCCCAACTGTTGTTGCAAAAATCGGACAGTGTAACTCAAATTGCTTATATGGTAGGCTTTAATAATCTCTCCTATTTTGCCAAATGTTTTAAAGAATTATATGGGGTGGCACCTTCCACATATTAATCCTTGATTGGTAGAGATGGAATAAAATGGTGAATTAAGACGCTAGATAAGTCGATTTTTTTAATTTCTCTTTCACTCCTTAGTTCCTTAATACATAAGTCCAAAACCAGCTTGTGATTCCTTTTTCATGCCATCCATTCCAATCGTCTTTAATATGAACATTCTATCATAGGGATTTAAATTTTGACCCTGGAACTATTCTATCAGCATATGGAACCCTGCTATTAGTGAAACGAGTATCATGAACCTAGTTTTGGATTGTCCATTTATGTCTCCCATCATACATAAATCAATTAAAAACAAGCATCATGAAAACAACAAAAGGAATTAGGGGTATTGAAGAAATCAGAATCGATAGACCTATAAAGGGAATATGCACTTTGATGTTCTTGTTGGCAATATGCTTATTTATCCCGGCATTGACCGGTTGTAGCAACAGTGATAATGATCCGGATCCCACAGTACCAACTGTGAGTGGTACTGTAAAAGATGAAAACGGAAATCCCTACCCGAACACAGTAATAACCATAACAAAAGGGTCAGAAACGAAATCCATTGCCACAAATCCTGATGGGACATACATGATTATCACAGAGGATGTTGGAAACTATGACATTGACATAGAACTCCCCCTGTCCACAAAATTGATGGGTACCCCTCCTACTACTGTGAGCGTGCAAGCCAATCAAATCACTACAGCTGATTTTATAGTGCAACCACAACCTGTGGAAGCTCATTTGAACTTTGGTAATGTGCAATTACTGGAAGAGATTGTTGATGTAAATGGTAATACACCTACTGCCCCAGATGAACCCCTCTATGCAAAGAATATTTTTGATGAACCTTTCGGTCAATTGAATATAATCAAGGCTCCAGATGGCCATCACGTAAGCCTATCTGAATTTCAAATGGCCAATGGAAACCTTTTGGTGAACTGTAATCGCAATTCGTCAACCATTAAAATTTCGTTGGAAGGAATGATACCCAATGGGACGTATACTTTTTGGCTGGCATATCTTAATAAAACAAGAAAAGTAGGTGAAAGCATTGATTTTGCCAATGACTTCGTAAACATGACCAACCCACCGATAGGTCCCTCCGATGGTTCAGGAAATGCACTGGTGGCAGATGCCAACGGCAAGATTGAGGCGACGCTGACGCATAGTTCTTGTATTCTTACCGATGAAGTGGCCCTGGTAATTCCGATCCTATACCATATTAACGGCACCACCTTCGGCGGTGGACATGTACCCGATGCAGAAGAAATGGTGCAGATGCTGGTATATTTTCAATAGAATGAAACCTATTAAAAGAATAAAGTCATGTCACTAATCATGAAGAGAATTTCTCAAAAAGGCTTGTCCATCCGAAGTAGTTTAGTGATGGTATTATATTTCATGACATTATCAGGATGCAGTATGGACGAATCCCAACCTTTTATTACTGTAAAACCGTCAACGGCAACTTTCGATGAAATAAATACCTGCAATATAAATAGTTGCTGCTTGGCAACCCGATTTGAATTTACAATCGGTTTCGAAGCATCAAGTGGTACTAAAATCAATAAAATTTTAATTGACATTAAGTGGTCGGACGGTGACGAAAGTGCAAGAGAAACTACAGACTTCAACAATACAGGTAGTGGGATCAACTATAATTGGTGCTACAAATTTGGGAATGAGGATTGGGTACAGGTTACCCACAGACTGGTAGGTGATGGGGGAATTACCAGCGCACCATCAATGGTACAGATAAATAAACCTGACGGGGCAAACTAGAAATTAGTTCTTTGAGTAGTTGAGGTAAAAGTGATGGTGTGCCCCCTAGAACAAAATGATAGCTCAGTTGCAATATAAAACTTTGGTTTTTCCCGATTAGTCATAAGCAACTTTAAAAATAATAACACTTAAAAATTAAGATCATGAAAAAAATCATAGTGTCTATCGTATTGTTATCGCTCGGTGCCGCCACTGTTAATGCACAGGATTTCCATATTGGGGCAAAGGCGGGCATTAATTTGACATCTCTTTTTGGGGATTTTGAGAGTGACAAGGTAAAAACATCCTTTCATTTTGGGGGGATGGTAGAAATACCAATATTGGAAAAGCTTTCCGTGCAGCCAGAATTACTGTACTCTTCACAAGGGGGCAAATCCAAGTATGACAGTGATGATATTATTAAGCTGAGCTATGTAACACTGCCTATTTTGGCCAAATACTATGTTTGGGAGTCCTTGAGTGTGGAAGCCGGGCCGCAAGTAGGGTTTCTGTTAACAGCAGAAAGAGAAGATGAAGGACAGTTGGAAGATCTTAAGGATATCACAAAATCCGTGGATATAGGTGTGAATCTGGGACTGGGTTATAAGTTGCCAATGGGATTAAACTTTGGATTGCGATATTATTTTGGAGGAAACATTAATTCTGATAATGCAAGTTCAATCAAAGTAAATAATAGTGTTTTTCAAATTTCCGCGGGCTACTTCTTCAATTAAAATCCATAGTTAAAACAAGGTAGTACTTAAAATAGCCAATCATTTAATTAGTAAAAATTGTTCCCCAAAATCAATAATAACAGTTAAATAGTTAAGATAATGGGAACTGCCTTTTTCAAAGGGGGCTGGGGAGATTTATCTTTATTAGATAATAAAAGCCTCCCCGCTTTACACCATAATTAACTTAAGGGGTTTATTCAATTTCTACAATTTTTTCATAGTTTGTATATCCCAGCCAGATCCTACCGCTAGGTTGCTGTAAGTTTACTTTTTTAATTTGGTGGGTTAATCCAGGTGTAATAATCTCCTGATTTTCCGCAAGTCCAGCTCTGACGGAATGATAGGCTTCTCTTATGGAATTAAGATAATTCCAAAATGCGGAATTACAAATTCTAAGTTATAGTAAGGTAGGACAACGCGTGTAGAAATGATTCGCCGTGGCAAATTATTTTAGTCCCTATCAAATGTATCGGGAGAAGGGAAGAAAAACTACAACCTAGTACCCATATATTCATTCTGGACCCAGAATGGGGTGAATGCCCTTTAGATTTTGAAGTGAGGAAGATGTCACAATTACCCACACGGCACAAGACAGTATAACTAATCTGCCAATTCCACCAATTGGTGTTTCAGAGGTTAACATCCCGTTGGTTTCTCCCAAATAGATCCCCAATGCTGTCACCATTACAATTTCAAGAAGTACTACGGTAAGGGTAATAGATAAAATCTTGAAACGAATTGGTTTAAGGATTTCTTGTCTATAAACTTGAAAACAAACTAGTATGGCAGCAAGTATCATAAATCCTAACAAACCTGCTGCCCCCGCGTGTATGCTACCACTTGTAGTCATTTCATGGGGTAGCGTATCCACCGGATCTGTGTCGAATAACGCCGCAAGAATATTGCCTATAGCAGCGAGAAACAGAAAGACTCCGGCAATTTTAAAAACCACGGCCTTTTCCTTTTTTAGAAAGAAAAGGCCCAAGGAAAGAAAAGACAACCCAAATAGGAAGAAAGCAATATTCATTAACCAGCCCATTCTTCCAAGGGCGTATTCGCTGATCGGTTGCCAGGAAGGATCGATATCAGTATTGATCAAATGAAACATAAGCAGGATCAACACAAATCCTATTGCCGAAAATCTGGAAAGATTAAGTAGCTTCATTGTCCCTATTTATTTTGAAAATTCACCATCCAATTGATCCCATACTTGTCTGTAAAACTTCCATAGTATGCACCCCAAAACATGTCCTGCAAAGGCATTTCAATTTTTCCATCGACTGAAAGTTCATCAAAGAGGCGTTGAGTCTCTTCCTGTGATTCGGGCTCAAGGTTGATATGCATATTATTTCCGTAATTGACAGTCATTCCAAATTCCTTAGGTGCGTCAGTTCCCATTAAAATATGTCCGCCAAGGATAGGAAGTTCGACATGCAAAACCATCTCTTTAACTTCCTCCGCAAGTGGCGGTTGATTTGGGTCAGCTGGAATTTCGCCAAATCGTTGGATGCCATTGGTGAAATCAGTTTTAAATACCGATTTATAGAAAAGGAATGCTTCTTCAGTATTGCCTGGGAAGTTTAGGTAGAATGAAACCCGAGCCCTATTATTAGGTTTGTTTTGTTTTCTCAGATAGAACTGGGATGCTATATAGTGGTCTAGGTTTTCAAGTCCTGCAGTAAAACCTTCTTTGAAACCCATTGCAATGATTTTTTCAAGGTCTTCCAAGGTATCAAAGGAGAGCAGGATATTTACGAAAGTCTCATTACCATGTTCTGTGAAATTATTCTCCCATTTGTTACGCGGAAGTGCCGTATTCGGGATTCCATCTGCATCACAAAATCCATCATAGGCAGAAAAGTATTTTTCCGGCAATATTTTGATGTAATCCACTCTTCCCCAATGCTCTTCATTTTCGGGGCTTACCATTGCATACACCCAATGTCCGCCTTCTCTGAAGTCCATTGATTTTGTTCTTGCGATCCAAGGTTTGGGAGCCCACCATTGGTCAAGAATATCGGCTTCAGTCCACGCTGCCCAGACCAAGTCAACAGGCGCATTGAAAGACCGTTCTACCTTAATCTGATTGTTTTCCTTGTCAACAAGGAAGTTGAATAAAATTGCTTTGTTCATTTTCTATTTAGTTTAAGTTGGTCCAATACATTGTCGAGTTGGTCAAATCGCTTGGCAAGTAGTTGCTTGAACTGCTGTAACCATTTTTCAACTTCTTTCATTTTGTCGGCATTTATGTGATAATGGATTTCTCTGCCTTGTTGCTCCTGCTTTACGATTTCACATTCCGTAAGAATTTGAAGATGCTTTGAGACTGCTTGCCTGCTTGAATTAAAATGCTCGGCAATGGTATTAGGTGTCATAGCACCAACAGTCAACAGCATTATGATTGCCCGTCTTGTCGGGTCAGCAATAGCTTGAAATACATCCCGTCTTGTTTTCATGTGTTTATATTTTTTTTAAAAGGTCACCCCGCATAGTCGGGGAAGGCTCCCGATTAGTCGGGACAGGCTCCCGATTAGTCGGGACAGGTTAGGGAATCTCGCATGTAATCATCCCACTGTGTGCCTCTTGAGTCATGCCTGTCTGCCTCAGGAAGGCTCAATTTCATCCTCCCTTATTTTGCTACCAAATGATTGCGAATATATATGCAATTATTTGGTTGCGCAAATTATATTCAAAAAAATATATCAATTCACCACAATTCAGCAATGCCCTATTCTAGTGCTATTCCTTTTTAGAGATACTTACCACTAGTTTGACGTCATATTTTTAAGATTCGGTCAAGCAGGACTATTAAGCAGATCCGTATAAACGGCCGACACTCCCCAATCAGACATATTGCAAGCAACTTGGGGCAATTATAATTGAAAGTTAAATCCACTAAAGAAGCAGTATCAGAATATTACACAAGAGTTTGTATTATTTCTGCGTTCTTTTGACAGTGTTTTAATCGGGAGAAGTAAGTTGCAGGGCTCATTCATAAGTCAGTGATTTGACCGGATTGATCATTGCAACCTTGATGGTATGGACACTGACAGTTACCAAGGTGATAATCAAAACAGTAAAGCTCGGAATAGCAAAAATCCACCACGATAAGGGAATTCGGGTGGCAAAATCCTGAAGCCAGGAATTCATAATCCAAATAGAAAGAGGGACTGAAAACAGAATAGCTATGAAGATCAGAATGATAAAATCTCTGGTAATCAACCGCAACAAACCAACCAATGAGGCACCCATTACCTTGCGGATTCCAATCTCTTTTGTGCGCTGTATGGCTGTAAGTGAAGACAAACCAAACAAGCCCAAGCTGGCAATAAAAATTGCCAGTGCTGAGAAAATACTGAAGATGGTCCCAAATTGCTGATCAGACTTATATTGCTGATCAAAGTGCTCATCCAGAAAGAAGTATTCAAAAGGATTGCCTGGAAAAACTTCCTGCCAATCTGATTCAAGAGTTGTCATCAGTTCTTTGAATTCCCCGGTATTAACTTTGACCGAGTAATACCCATTTGGTGCTTCATTATAGCGAAAGATCAAAGCGTCAAATGATTTCTTGAGAGATTCCTGATGATAGTCTTTCATTACTCCCACAATGTTGAATGTGTCTCCCCAGAAGAAAATCTCATCGTTTATAGCCTCTTCAGGTGAGGTAAAACCCATCAGTCGTGTGGCAGTTTCATTTAAGAGAACATTCTTGTGCTCATTGGCGACATCATCCGAAAATTCACGTCCGAAAAGCATCTCCAGCCCAAAACTTTTGTTGAAGGAGCCATCGGTCATGATGACCCGATATTGGTTTTGTTCATCCTCACCTTGGCTCAATCTTCGGATCCCGCCTGCATTCCAGCCAGGTTGACTGCCTGGAACTGAAGTTGAGGCTGTCACAGAAATCACTCCTGTGTTTCTTGAAATACTCTGCTTGAAAACCTGATACTTTTGTCTATAGGTCGAGTCAGTTACACTTGGAGCCCGAAGGACCACTGTTTGATCAATATTGACACCCAAGTCTTGATTCTGCATAAAACTCAGCTGCTGATAGACTGTAAAAGTCCCTACCATCAGGGTAATGGAAGCAATGAATTGAGTGACCACCATGCCTTTTCTCAACCAAACCCCAGAGTCTGAATTTTTGAATTTTCCTTTCAAAACTTCCACCGGCCGGAAAGATGAAAGGACAAATGCCGGATACAATCCTGACATCAATGCGCCCAAACCAATCAAGCCAAGCAAAATCAACCAAAAAGCGGGTTGCAAAAATAGCTGATAACCGAGTTCCCTTCCTGTTAGGCTGCTAAACCAAGGTGTCAGTAAAATGGCTAAGCCTGCAGCAATAATTACTGCTATGAAATTCAAAAACAGTGATTCTGTTAAGAACTGCTGAATAAGCTGGGCTCGATAACCTCCCATCACCTTGCGAATGCCAACTTCACGGGCGCGCTCGATAGATTTTGCCGTAGAAAGATTGATGTAATTGATCCAGGCGATGATCATAATCAATAGTGCTACGATAGACAAAAAATTTACCGACTGCCTGTTCCCATTTGGTTTAAATTCCATAATGTAATCTGAATCCAAATGAATGTCTGCTACAGGCTGGAGGTGAAATTCAATTCCAGCATTATATTTTTTCAAGTCTTCACCATGTGTGGTCTGGACAAAATCCGGGAATTTGGCTTCCAATGATTCTGCGTCAGTATTTTCCTCCAAAAGGATATAAGTCAAAAAACCATCCCAATCCCAAGTCAAAAAAGGATCATTTGACAGTTTCTCCAACGTGATAAATGAACCCAACACATCAATTTTCATATGGGTATTTACCGGGAGATCTTCAAAAACTCCAGAAACTTCAAATTCCAAGTTTCCGTTTGCCTTCAATGTTTTGCCTATGGGATCCTCATTTCCAAAATACTTTTTGGCCATGGATTGAGAAAGAACCATCTTATTAGGTTCATTTAAAACAAGGGAATCAACTCCTTCGACAAGTTTTATTGAAAAAATAGTAAAGAAGTCTTCCGATGCGAAATACAAGTTCTCTTCTTTGAAGAAAGTATCTCCAGTAGAAAGCGTAGCTCCCCTGTTGGTCAGCCGGGTATAAGCTTTAACCTCTGGAAAATTTGCCTTTAAGTCAGGCCCAATACCTGCAGCCCCGGCAGCCCATTGGGTAGAGAGTTCCCCTTTGTCATATCGGTCTTGTTGTATCCTGAAAATTCTGTCCTTTTTATCGAGAAAATTATCATAGCTCAATTCATGCATTACAAATTGAGTAATCAGAATGCAAGCCAACATCCCGATGGCGAGCCCTGCGATATTGATAAAAGTAAAAACCTTGTTTTTGGAAACATGTCTCCAGAGGGAGGTGAGATAGTTTTGAAACATAGTGTTTATCAAAAGGAGTTTTCGGGATAAGAACCAAACGTTTTTATACACCCAGATCTATACCGAAAAGAAAAACTACACCAATTTGCTGGAAAGGGAAGTTTTTAAAATTTAAGACTGGAATTTACGGACAGAATTGACCGACAGCGGTCAAAAAAAAATATCAATTCCTGTTTTTAAATCACAGTGCGAAAAAGCAATCCATAAATTTATCCACTTGATTACCAGTAAGGTGAATAAGGATACCTAGCTATAATTACTACCCCTCTAACACAGACACTGGGAGAAGGTGCCATTGTTTAAAACCATCTTGCTTTCAAAGTTTGAACCTACGCTCAGGCTTGTGCCGATTCCCAACCAATTGGTCAAAGTGCAAATATGCCTAGGTGTGGCAAGTACTCAATCACCGGCAGCGCAAAGCCATAGACTTCAAACTGCCGGTTTTTGAGTCTTTCACCTTTTTATTTCAGGAATTCCAAACCAACCATTGTTTCCAATCTTGCAATAACACCCCAACCATAGAAGTCATTGGCCACTGCGATGATGAGCTCATTTTCGCCTTGCTTGAGGGGCAGGGAGAATTTAGCGTTCTGAATGGAAATCCTACCCTCCGGGTACTTTCGCATGGCTGGCTGGAGGTACAGGTTCTTGTCCAGAAATGCTAACTGTCCATTCACAAATACCCAAACCTCATCACTGAATCCAAGCTGCATACTTGGGTTTGATGCTTCCTGGCTTCTGATTGTGGCTTTTAGAAAGAGTAGTTTGCGGGATTCATTAGCTCCAAATTTTCTGGTGAGATTGATTAGTCCTGCATTTTCAGCCAAAAGTATCTCAGTGAATTCTTCACTTTTAGGCAAATTGGAGGCAAGAGGCTCATTGCCCTGTGCGAAGTCGATTGGATTGGTTGCCCTCCATTGCCTGGTATAATTGGCATCGTACTCGGTGAGATCCGGTGCGGGAATAGCAGGTAGATCTTCCACCTGATCCGGTTTCACTTGGAAATTTGAAACCACCATCCCTCCATCGATACCGATCATCGTACCTTTGCCTATGCCTTCCAGTTTCGGGATCTGGAGTGCAGGCTTATCCATGTCGTTAACGTAAACTCTCATCTGGGCACCGTTTACCACTATTTTTAGATGGTTGGTTTTGTTGGCTTCAAAAAATGCCGGGCCTTGATATTGGGGATACATATCCCACATGTTTACGCCTGCAAGGATGGGGGCATATTGAATCGCGTCATTTGCCTGCGGGTTGGAAGGACGAGCCCGGATATAAAATATTTCTGAATTATTTCCCAAAGAATCTGCCCGGAAATACACTGTGGGCGAAGAGCCAAGTGACATTGTCCCAGTCGGCTCAAAATCAAATTCGATGGTTCCATTCCAAAATTGAACCTCTTTAAGTACCACCGCTCCTTGATTACCAGCCATAATTTGCATATAACGGGTACCGTTTCTTTCGGAAAACTCAACTTTTCCTTCCCTGTATCCCCATTTATCCGGGGTCAGCTCAAGATGTTGTGCCATTGCTGTTTGGCAAATCAGGGAAACACAAAATAATAGTTTTTTCATTTTCATTTACAGTTAGTTTATCTGCAAATGATAGGAAAATGCTGGATCAGGGGTGTTCAAATTCATTTCAAGTTCATTCAAGATGGTTCCAAGGATAAATTCATTAATTTGAAATCAAATCACCTGAACATGGCTATACCTGCACTTCTGGCGGCGATCGAAGAAAAGCTTAACCGAGGGAAATCAGAAAACTGGACCCAGTATGATTTTGAGCAATTGAGTGAGGCAATTTTTGAAGCTATCCATGTGCGGCTCAGTGTGACCACCCTAAAGCGCATCTGGGGCAAGGTTAAAAATACACATACCCCCGCTGTCCAAACGCTAAATACCCTTTCACAATTTGCCGGTTATATTGATTGGCGGGATTTTGAGCAAAACTATACTCGTCAGGACATTCTGGAAATGCCTGAAGCATCCAATACTAAGTCAAAAAGAAAACCTGTGCCACCTACCAGACTGGTTTGGAGTCTTGTGGGGGTGTTGTTTATCAGCGTCATATATTTTGGATTCCAACGGGTGATGGAGCCGGATGTCAATCCTGCTGAGTATTCCTTTTCCCTCAGCAAAATCAAGACGACAGGTGTGCCCAACTCCGTGGTCTTTAGCTATGATGCGTCCAAATCACCAAGCGATTCAGTGTATATAGTGCAGACTTGGGATATTAGGCGGAAAACCCTGGTTCCCAAGAATGGCAAAAAGCATTCGGCGATATACTATTACCCTGGTTTTTTTAACACAAAGCTGATCATCAACAACCAGGTCGTAAGCAATCAAGATCTCCAAATCAGCACTGATGGGTGGCTAGGCTTGATAGAAACTCCAGACAAGCCTATCTATTTTTCCCAAGAGGAAATTCAGTCAGTGGAAGGTGTAAAGGTTGGAGGAGACTTGCTCCAAAACCACCAAATCGCCACCGAGCCCTCCTCCCCAAAAGTGCGTTTTTTCAACCAGCAGGACCTGGGAGATTTGATGAATGATACGTATGAATTCGAGACCGAAATCAGAAATCCTAATCAGCGGTCAGACAATGTTTGCCATTTTGTGGAGGTACTCATCCAATGTAAAAATGACATCATCATCATTCCTCTGGCAGACAGCGCCTGCGTCGGAGATTTGGGACTGGCATATTTGGGACATTATCTGGAAGCCAAGTATGAAGATTTAAGTGGTTTTGGCGCTGATTTGAGAGAATGGACCAAACTGAAAATCATCTCCCGCAATGGTAAGGCGGAGATTTTTGTGAATGACTCAGTGGCCTTAGAAGTAACTGCAAAAAATACTCCAGTCGGGATTGTGGGAGTCCAATACCGATTTTATGGTGAGGGAGAGATCAGGTATGCAAACTTTCGTAACAAAAATGGACAGGTGATTCAATTGTAAGGGAGGAGGCATGTGACTTTCTCCGCTTGGTGTAGTCAAAACATTGCTGGGACTGCGTGGAATTCGTCTGCCATACTCTCGCCAATTGTCAGGACTGGACCAAGGCTATAATGATTTGTGAATCATTTCTAAACCACTTGTCCTACCTCATATTCTTTCCACTCCTGTGCAGTAGCCAGGAGTAAATGGCTTTTCTACCTCACCTCTAGAAGAGTCCACTATCCATATTCGCCATTTGATGTCAAATCAAAAGGTGTTTGATGAATTCTGGGTTTAAGCCTTGAGGGATGGTGAAAGTCGGTTTTATCATTATCTAACAGAATCCATGTTGGTATGATTGTACATCCTCTATTACATCCGTATTTTTAATCAAAGAAATGCAAATGGGAAATGACTAAAAACACTGATCAACTTTTTGAATCGAATTACAAAAAGCTGGGGAGGGTCGTTTTCGACAATCACAGCCTCAAATCACTGGGCAAAGAAAACTTCCAACCCTATATTAAAAAACACACCTTCTTAGAAGGTGGCTTTGAATAGCCCCTGTAAGGGGCGTTTGGCATTGAACTAGAAATCAAAACCCTGTTGTTGGTCTTCTTCCTTTCGTTCTTCTT
>NZ_JAXRUT010000033.1:0-58121 GCF_035156405.1 Algoriphagus aurantiacus
CATACGAAACAACATCACCGAAGTCGCCTACAACATCCAGTCCACCACTGATGCCAAACACCACATTCCCATCGACTTCAAAGTAACGAACAACAACGATTCCAAGGCCATTGGAGTTGCTACTTTTAATGCGAGACAGATTTAAGAAGTAACTTTAAATTTGTAGATATGCATAGAAAATTTGATGATTCATTTAAGATAATGTCTGTTGATCTGAGTATTGCGAAAGGCTCTGTTGCAGAAGTCGCCAGGGAGTTGGATATCGACCCTAGTTTGCTTAGTAAATGGCGTAGGAATCCCCGTTATAATGGTAATAAGGTTCTCCCTGACAATCCTAAGATAAGCCCTGAGGAACAGGAATTGAGGGTTTTGCGTAAGAGGCTCAAAGATGCAGAGTTGGAGCGTGACATTTTAAAAAAGGCCATAGCCATCTTCTCCAAGGGAGACGGTCCATATACCGGTTTATAGAAGAGAACCGCGAGATATATTCCGTAGAGAAGATGTGCCGGGTATTAAACGTGAGTGTAAGTTGTTTTTATCGCTGGTTAGTTTCTCCGGAGTCCCCTGGAGAACAACGGGTTAAACTACTTGTGGAGAAAATACAAAAGTACATAAAGCCAGTAGTTATATATATGGTAGCCCCCGAATAACCGCTGAACTGCATAAAACCGGAGACCTGGTTTCCAGATCCTATGTGGCAAGGTTGATGAACAGATATGGGATACGCAGTAAAGTGAAAAAGAAATATAAGATCACCACAGATTCCAGCCATAGTTATAGGATAGCAGAAAATCTCCTCAAAAGGGATTTTTCAGCGGATTCTTTGTCCAGAAAATGGGTTGGGGATATCACCTATATCCATACAGACAAAGGCTGGCTGTATTTGACAACAGTTATAGATCTAGCAGACAGAAAGGTGATCGGATGGTCTTTAAGTACTGATATGACAGCTGGAAACACCTCGGTAGCCGCCATTAAAATGGCTGTCAGGAACAGGGACGTCAAGAATGGACTGATCTTTCACTCAGACAGAGGGGTTCAGTATGCTTGTGACGAATTTAAAGCGATACTCAGCCATAATAACATAATCCAGAGTATGAGTAGGAAAGCGAACTGTTGGGATAATGCGGTAGCCGAAAGCTTCTTCAAATCACTAAAGGCTGAAATGGTCTACCACAGAAGATTTATGGATCTGCACTCCGCTAAATTAGAGGTGTTCGGATATATTGAAGGCTTTTATAATACCAAAAGAACCCATTCAGCTTTAGGTTACAAAACACCGAAACAAATGGAAGAAATGCTGTTGGGAAAAGAAAGACTAGCAGCATAAAAAAAGTCTCTCATTTTTAGTTGCAGTTCCACATTTTGCTTACCGTTTCAATCGGCACACCGTTTAAAAGGGTTACGGTGGTGGCAAACGTGTGTCTCGCCAAATGAAACGTCAGGTTTTTTTTGACTTTACAAAGGATTGCGATTTCCTTGAGATAGGCATTCAACTTTTGGTTGGATATCAGGGGGAAAATTTTCCCTTTGGAGTAAGGTCTTTCTCTGTCCTGATAAAGTCTGATGATATCCAAGGCCTGAGGCAATAGGGGGACCTTGGACTTTTGTTGTGATTTTTGCCTGCTTATGGATATCCAGTACTCTTCATCCATTCCTAATACAATGTCATCATGCATCAGGTTCATCGTATCAATGTAGCTAAGACCAGTGTAGCAGCTGAAAACAAACAGATCCCTGATGTATTGTAATCGCTGGATATCAAATTGTTTTTCCTCTATTCTGCTGAGCTCAGCAGGATTGAGACAAGTCCTTTCTACTTTTTGGTACCGGAAACTGAATTTTGCAAAGGGATCCTTTAC
This sequence comes from Algoriphagus aurantiacus, assembly GCF_035156405.1. Classification (NCBI taxonomy): domain Bacteria; kingdom Pseudomonadati; phylum Bacteroidota; class Cytophagia; order Cytophagales; family Cyclobacteriaceae; genus Algoriphagus; species Algoriphagus aurantiacus. The sequence goes on from NZ_JAXRUT010000033.1 coordinate 1,863, forward strand.
CATCCATTCCATGCGCAAGGCTAAGTTGATTACTTTTCTAAACCTTTCTAGGTGCTTCATGATGCCGTTATTTCCAAGCGGCTTATGATGGTCCTGAGGCTCATAATTCACCAGATATAATTCAAACTCATTTAAAAAGCGGTAATTGATGTCCTGAAGGAAATAGTCTTCTATTCCATACTGTGCCTTGGAAAAGGCCATCACGTATTTTTGTGTAGTGAAGTAATTTTTAAGGGTACCCCAGGCTAATACATTTCTGTACTTCTCATTGTGGTATTCAAAGAGCATAGAAATGGTATGTTCTTTTGTTTGGGTGCCCAAAAGCTCATGCTTGATAGCATCTGCGGTTATAGTTACTTTTTTGAGTTGAAACTCCTGGTAAATCTGGATAATCCTAGCTTCTAATTCTTTCAAATAGTGGTTTAAGGATTTGGAGGATTCTTTGGATCCTTTGGCCGATCCCAGCACAGGGTTCCAATCGTAGACATTTATTTTTCTCTTTAAAGAGATGTCCACCCGGGTTCCATCTACAGTGATCCTTACGTAAAGAGGGATCTCTAATTCGTCTGAAGAGTTGTTTTTCAGGAAAAACCTAATTCCAAAGGTGTTAGTTGTTTTCATAATAAATGAACTGTTTTAAAGGTTTTTACATCACTTTAAAAAGGTCACCGAATAACGCACAACGAAATCGCATCAAATCGCGTCTAAATTGGTTTAATTACTTTAATACAAAAATTTGATTGACAGAGAGATAAGTCACTTTCTGTGCGTGAAATTTAAGCATTAAATTAGGTCACCGAATAACGCACATTTTTTTTGGTATTCATTGATATGAACTAAAGGCTAAAAAACAGAAAAGCCTGTAAATCAGTAGATTTACAGGCTTTTGATTTCCCTTGGAAGGGCTTTCGTCGGGGTGGCAGGATTCGAACCTACGACCTCCTCGTCCCAAACGAGGCGCGATACCGGGCTACGCTACACCCCGAGGTGTTACTATTTTTTCAGTTTTTGACCCCTGACTTGCTCATGAATCGGATGCAAATGTAGTAAATTTTATTTCCGACAAACACTTTTTTCAAATTGATTTTGAAAAAAAATCAGGAATATCTTAGCAGTGTTTTGAAGGATGTTGAAAATGAGTTGGATAGCTTATTTTATAGATCTGATTAAAGGAAGAACTAATTCTGAAATCCAGAAAAACAATTTAGGTGGATGAATAAATCTAAATTCATTGTAATAACTCCAATGTCAAATTAGGATTGTTAGGGTCAGAAGTATCAAGGTTGAGTTTGTAGGTGTAGTATCCATCTGAGAGTAAAGTTTCTCCTACATAGTCGTAAGGTTGGATTCTTAATTCTTTTCCATCAGCAATTAAGCTCACAAAGCCGTAGCGATAGGCTGATTCAAATTCCTTGTAATTGGATCTCTCCCTGGCAGAAAGGTTTCCAAACTCTACATTTCCTGATCCGGAGCTAACCAAAATATCTTCAAAATCAACGTTAGAGCCGTTTTCAACACGAATGAATACCCCATCTGGATCTGGGTTTTTGTCTTCTAAGCAAGATGTCATCAGGAATAGTGCAAAAAAGATATATACTAGATTTTTCATAAGAACTCAATATGGTAGTTTTTATAAGACGTATACTGTTTAAGTACCGCTACTTACTGTCGGATTTTTTCCTACAACTAAACCTTACCGTATTCAACCATTATGAATTTTGAGTTTTTTTAGCTTATTGAAGGTTAAGTGGGGATAAGGTGCATTGAATGGAACTATCGTCATGTTTTGCTTATAACTTTTAAAATCCATTTATGTAAAATTAAAATAAACATTCTCAATTCAGAGCCAATATAATTCGAATGCTTCTTGACGCTTTAGGCGTCATTTTCAGGCAATAAACGTGTTTATTTAAAATAACCGCGGTTTAAATTTAGGTTTAGGGGTTTATCAGGCTTAGTCTAAACAGATAAACTAGGAGGTTTGGAAAGAAATAATTTCGTTATTTTAAGGTTAGAAGGAGAAACCTAAAAAAATACTAGAATTCGGCTTCTTTTTTTAAAAAGTTAATCTAATAAAAGTAAATTCTATCAAATGAGTTTTCAAATCAAAAATTCCGGTGAGGCCTATGACGTTATCATTGTGGGCTCAGGCGCTGGAGGTGGGATGTCCTCCAAAATTCTTTCCGAAGCAGGTTTATCAGTAGCTGTTATCGAAGCAGGGGGCGATTTTGATCCAGCTAAGGAGGAAGATCGTACTCAGCTTAGGCCGCCTTGGGAATCTCCAAGAAGAGGAGCAGGTACACGAATTCGTCCATTTGGTGATTTTGATGCAGCGATAGGAGGCTGGGATATCGAAGGAGAACCTTACACCAGAAAGAATGGCACCGAGTTCGACTGGTTCAGATCTAGAATGGTCGGAGGAAGAACAAATCACTGGGGACGTATTTCCCTTCGATTTGGACCTAATGATTTCAAACGAGCCAGCATTGATGGATTGGGTCATAACTGGCCAATCGGATACGACGATTTGAAGCCATATTATGATAAGGTCGATAAGTTGATTGGTGTATTTGGTACCAAAGAAGGGATCTATAATGAGCCCGATGGATTTTTCCTTCCTCCTCCAAAGCCCCGCTTGCATGAGCTTTATATGAAAAAGGGTGCAGACAAGGTGGGCATTCCAATGATTCCTTCTCGTCTATCCATGCTTACCCGTCCAATCAATAAAGAAAGAGGAGTATGTTTTTTCTGTAGTCAGTGTAATAGGGCCTGCCAGGTTTATGCAGATTTCTCTGCCGGAACTTGCTTAGTTCATCCTGCGATGAAAAAGGGAAAAGTGGATCTTTACACACACTCGATGGTAAGAAAAGTAACCACTGACGAAAGTGGTAAAGCTACCGGAGTTTCTTTTGTGAGCAAAGTAGACATGAAAGAATACAAGCTGCAATCAAGAGTGGTTGTGCTTGGTGCATCAGCTTGTGAGTCGGCAAGAATCATGATGAATTCCAAGTCAAAATCACATCCTGATGGCATTGGAAACAGCTCTGGAATGGTAGGTAGATACTTGCATGATTCTACAGGAACTGACCGCATGGCAATTGTGCCAAGTATGATGGACCGTGAACGATACAATGAAGATGGTGTAGGTGGTTTGCATATGTACACACCTTGGTGGGGAGATAATAAGAAACTGGATTTTGCCAGAGGATACCATATTGAATATTGGGGCGGCATGAGTCAGCCTGCCTATGGCAGCGGGGGAAGTATGAATTCAATGCGACAGTATATTAAGGATGAGTTTGGTGAACCAAGCCAGAACGGAGGATATGGTGTCGGACTGAAAAAGGATATTCGCAAACTCTACGGATCCACCATGGGAATGTCGGGTAGGGGAGAAAGTGTGCCGATGTATGATAATTACTGTGAGATTGATCCAAATACTGTAGATAAATACGGTATTCCGGTTCTGAGATTTAACTACAACTGGACGGACCAGGAAGTTAAGCAGGCGAAACACATGCATGACACTTTTGAGGAAATCTTGACTGAGTCCGGGGGAATTTTGCTAGGCTCCAAGCCAGGTCCTGAGACCAAATATGGCTTATTGGCTCCAGGAAGAATCATTCATGAGGTAGGAACTACCAGAATGGGCGACAATCCTTCCACTTCGGTGCTGAATTCAAATTGTCAAGCGCATGATTGCGATAATCTATTTGTAGTAGATGCGGGACCATTTGTGTCTCAAGCGGATAAAAACCCAACTTGGACCATTTTGGCCTTGGCTTGGAGAACTTCCGATTACATTGTTTCCGAATTGAAAAAGAAAAATATCTAAACCATGAACAGAAGAGAAAACCTCAAATTACTCTTTACCGGATCTGTTGGTACAGGTTTATTGTTGACTGGTTGTTCACCTGAGCAGCAGGCTTTACCTGAAAACGCATTATTGGCAGGAGGGACTATCGGCGGAAGAACGGATGAAGAAAAGCAGCGCGATCAAGAGTTGCTTTCTGAGACATTTTTTACCGATGACGAACGTAAGAAACTCAGTACTTTGATTGATGTCATTTTGCCAAAAGATGAAGAATCCCCTGCAGCCAGTGAAGTGGGCGTGGTAGATTTCATGGAGTTTATGATGAAGGATCAGCCTGGAAATCAGACAGGGATGAGAGGAGGGCTTATGTGGCTTGATTTCGAAGCTGATGAAAAATTTGGCAAATCATTCAATGAGCTGAGTGAGTCTGAAGTGATCACGATCGTGGATGAAGTTGCTTGGCCGGAAAAAGCAAAACCTGAGTATGAAGGTGCTGTTCGCTGGTTCAATATGCTTCGTAATCTTACTTGCTCAGGCTATTTCTCTACAGAAGCAGGCTGGAAATACATAGGTTACGTAGGAAATACTCCAAATGCCTGGGACGGCGTACCGCAGCAAGTGATGGATAAGCATGGCTTTAAGCTAGAAGAAAAATACATTCCTCAATACCTCAAGCCCGAGGATCGTGGCACCATCATCCAATGGGATGATGATGCCAACATAATTGGCTGATTTATTAGCTCCAATATCAATTATAAAAAAACCAATGGGTGTAAGCTCATTGGTTTTTTTGTGCCTAAAGAATTGAAATTATAACTTGAATTCCCTCCTGAAAAAGCTGGAAGAAATGATCAAGGATTAAACCCGCATTATGCATTAGCAAATCTACTACGGCTTCAAACCGCCTCAAAATCAGTCGCTATGCTTCACTTTTCGCTCCTGCCTTTGCCGGCAGGCTCACCGTCCCGTACGTACGGGACGACTCGATCTCCAAAGTGACTGATTTTCTTGCAGTTTGAACCCTCGTTACGAATCCTAATGCATAGTTCGGGTTAAACAGTTATACGTCATGATATGAATTCTAATGAGATTGTAGCATTGGAGTAAGCCATTTTCTGTAATTTAATATGAAATCGAGCATGACGAAGAACGCCACACAGTGGGATGATTATTTACCTTGCGAGATTCACCCGAATCAATCCCGATAACTATCGGGACGGGACAGGCTATCCCGTATCCTTCGTCACGGGACAGGTTATGACCATTGAAAATCAATTATAAACAGATGAAAGATTTAGACACTATACTTGTGGAAGGTCTTTCACTTTACCTCTATAACTATGCTTAAAGCTATTTTTTGCCTATATCTTATCTTGACACCGCTATTTTCAGCTACCCATGTATTTGGTCAAAACACGAAGGAAAATAAACCCAACTTCATCATAATTTTCACAGATGACCAAGGCTATGGGGATTTGGGGTCTTTTGGTCATCCCACGATCAGGACTCCCAATATTGATCAAATGGCTGCAGAGGGTCAGAAATGGACCAGTTTCTATGTGGCTGCAAATGTCTGTACTCCGAGTAGATCGGCGATTTTGACCGGAAGATTGCCTGTAAGGACGGGGATGTATAGCAATAAGAGACGGGTGCTTTTCCCAGATTCTGGAGGTGGTTTACCGACTTACGAAAATACAATTGCCACCCTTCTCAAAGGATCGGGTTACTCTACAGCAGCAATTGGAAAATGGCATTTGGGGCACCTTCCACAATACTTACCCACTAGTCATGGCTTCGATTCATACTTTGGCATTCCGTACAGCAATGACATGGATCGTGTGAATGACATCACAGCTAAGGAGGCTTTCAAAGATTCTAAAATTGAGTATTTCAATGTGCCACTGATGAGAAATACTGAGATCATTGAGCGACCGGCGGATCAAAATACGATCACCAACCGATATGCTGAGGAGGCTGTAAAATTCATCACTGCCAATAAAGACCAACCATTCTTTCTGTATTTGGCGCATTCTCTTCCTCATGTTCCTCTTTTTGTGTCAGGGGATTTTAGAGGGAAGAGTGAACGCGGATTATATGGGGATGTGATTGAGGAGATTGATTGGAGCGTAGGAGAGATTCTGAAGACATTGAAAGCTAATGGCATTGAAGAAAACACTTATGTGATTTTCACTTCTGATAATGGACCTTGGTTGACATACAATGAGCAGGGGGGTAGTTCCGGTTCTCTTTATGGTGGAAAAGGGACTAGCTATGAAGGAGGCGTACGCGTTCCCACAGTAGTCTGGGGACCAGGAAATGTAACTCCTGGTGTGATCTCAAAAATGGGAAGTACGCTGGATTTATTACCGACTATTACTTCACTTGCTGGCTCTAAATTACCGGAAGATCGGGTTTATGATGGATTCGATTTGAGCCCTGTATTTAGAGGGGAAAATAGTACTCCTCGAGATGAAATGTTTTACTATCACGGAGATCGACTTTTTGCGGTGCGCAAAGGTGATTACAAACTTTATTTCTACAGTAATAATCCAGCTGGGTATCCAGAAAAGCTCGCCAAACTGGAAAAGCTGACACTCTATAATTTAGGGCATGATCCTTCTGAGCGTTTTGATTTGGCAGATCAGCGTCCGGAAATTGTGGAAGAAATCATAGAAATTGCCAAACGACATTCAGAAGCAATGGTCTTTGGGGAAACCCAATTGGAAAAGAGAATTGGGGACTAACTTTAACTTGTCTAAAGTCGCTTTTCAGTGCCTTGATTATTAGCTGATATTAACTCACTCCAGCTCTGCCTTTCTACAGATCAACTTTACAATTCTTCTAGGTGAGACTTTCTGCCTAGTTTCAACTTTTTGTAGTGAGAGGGAGACATACCTGTTACTTTTTTAAATTGATTGGATAGATGGGCTATACTGCTATAATCAAGTCTATATGAAATCTCCGACAAATTAAGTTCGCCATAGAGCAGAAGTTCTTTCACCTTTTCGATTTTATTCAGAATGATGAATTGCTGAATGGTGATTCCTTTCTCGTCAGAAAATATATTGGATAAATATTTATAGTCATAATTCAATTTCTCGCTCAAGAAATCTGAATAATTTCCCTTGGGCAGTTCATCGGAATAATGGATCATTTCTATGATCACATTTTTTATTCTTTCTACAAGGATATCTTTTTTGTCTTCCACTAACTCTAGGCCAGATAGTTGGAGACGTGCTGTCAACTCGTTGCACTGATTCAAGGAGACATCATCCAGAATATCTACTACACCAAGTTCTACCTTTACGTTGGTAAAGCCGAGATTTTTCAGTTCTTGTCTTACCAGGATTTTACAGCGCTGACTCACCATATATTTAATATAGAGCCTCATAGCAGATTAAAATTAAGAAAACAGTTTAAAACAATACCCATGTCAGCAGCGTGTTAAGTTCTTCAATAAAATCATTTATGAATTGGGACTTCACAAATGGTATGAAAGTGCAAATTATCCAGCTTCTGTAGAAGCAGGATAACACAGAACAGAAAGTAAGTTCCGTCCAAGGTTTGTCATCTCACAAACCAAACATCAACGAATCCTCTGTCTTCAAGAGGATTTTCAATAAAAAAAGGTGGCTACAAAAGGGATTATTTTGAAAACCTTGAAACATCCACCACTGACAACAGGCAGTTGTTGTCATCTTCGGTCACTACACCTTCAATATAGACAGAGCGCACCTTTTTTTGATCGTAGCCTAGATTTACATGGCAGGATTCTTTGGAATTACTGGTGTACATCTGTTCAAAAAAACCATTAAATACCATCAAAGAATCCTCTGCTAGGAATAATCTAAAATTACTACCAATCAAAGAAAACCGCGTTTCTCGAAGCATTTCTGCTCCCGTGAAGTTTAGTTCGTTGATTCCACTTTCCTTATTCAGGATGAAAAAACCTACTGGTGCCAAATCGTATAGCATAGTGAGCTTTTTCAAGGTCGCTTCTGTTGTTTCATAAGCAAGTTGAAGCTCTTCGTTCTGCATTTCCAGTTCTATCTGATGTACCTGAAGTTCATGGAGGAGCTTTTTGATATCTACCTCAGCTGTGGGACCATTCTTACCTAACTGTTTCTGGATCAGTTTTTCCTCAGCTTTTTTGCGTAGAATATCTGGATCATTAAATTCAAATTCATCTTGTGGTATCATATCATTCTTTATTTAGCATCATTAGTATTGCTTTTGGAGTTTTCAAATTGCTAATCAGGATTTGAAAAGTACATGTCACAATGGCTTTTTTATTCCCGGCAATCAGTACGGGCATTTTAAATGTCCCTGGCTTTCCTTGTTTAGCTAGTTTGATGATTTCTTTTTGAGTCTTAGACCTTTCTGGTTCAGCCACAAACATCTTGACAAAATTTTTACCTAGTACTTCATCTCTTTTTTTTCCAAAGAACAATTCTGCTTTGGGGTTAAATTCTTTTATTTCTCCATTGTCGGATAGGCTAATGAAAATGTCAGAGGTGGAATCCAGCCACATACGATTTATTTGCCCATTCTCCTCCAAATCAACTTCCAATTGCTTCAAGTCAGAAATATTAATAAAAGTGATGACCAGTCCGTCAATTCTGTCATCATTAGTGCGATAGGGCATAATCCGAATCGTAAACCACCGTCCGTCCTTGGCAGGAATCTGTTTTTCAATAAATACCAGTGTTTTGAGTACTTCAAGTGCATCATTTTCCAGTTCGGGGTAGATAAGGTCTGTAACCTGATCTGTAAATGGTCGTCCGATATCGCTCTTGATAAGCTTAAAGATTTTGGTAGCCTGATTTGTAAAACGCCTGATATTTAATTTCTTATCTAAGAAAAGAGTAGCAATATCCGTGCTGTTTAGCAGGTTTTTCATGTCATTGTTGACCCTTGAATAATCCTCTACTTTTGTAAGCAATTCGGCGTTTACAGTTTGAAGTTCCTCATTTAGGCTCTGCATCTCCTCTTTCGAACTGGTCAGCTCTTCATTGGTAGATTGTAGTTCTTCATTGGTGGATTGCAGTTCCTCGTTGGTAGATTTCAATTCCTCCTGAGATGTCTGCATTTCCTCGACCGTGTTTTGCATTTCCGAATGTAATTGACGCAATTCCTCTTCCAGTTCAGCTTGACGGCTTTTACTTCCTGAATTAGTTGGCTGATCAACGTTTGGGACCGCAGTTACTTCTTTAAAAATAACCATTACATTTCCGTTTAACTGTTCCGGATGTTCAATGGGCCGAATACTGATATCCAAAGTTTGAGTGTCACCGTTAGTTCCTACTTTGATATTTTGCAAGACAATGGTTTCTTTCTTTTTAACCACTTTCCGGAAGGCCACAGGGAATTTCTGACGAAGACCTTCCCTTAGCATGGCAAAAATATTAAGGTTGGCCTTACCCACAGAAGGCTCTAGGTATTTCCCCGTACGACCGCTCGTATAGATAATATCACCTTCCTCGTTGACCAGTACACCCACTGGGGAAAAATACTTTAACAAAAGTTGATCAGCTAGTGCCTGAATATTTGGTAGTGATTGGACAGGAGTTTTTTCTTCATTATCGATGTGATTGGTCTTAGAAAATGAAGTAGGAAATTCAAAAGATTCTGGTGACTGCTTCAGGGCAGTTTTTTGGTAGATTTTCAGTTTGTTTTCCAGTGAGCTGAAAAGATTACTTTGAGACCCAAGGGACTCAGAGCTGCCCAAGACCAGGATCCCTTCAGGATTGATGCTGTAATAAAACAACCCGATTATTTTCTTTTGCAACTCACCATCCATGTAGATCAGCAGATTACGACAAGAGATAAAATCAATTTTGGTAAAAGGCGGATGCATAGTGAGGTTGTGTTGAGCAAATACCACCATTTCCCTGATTTCTGTGTTAATACGATAGCCTTCTCCCGTTTTTACAAAGAAGCGTTTCAAACGGGCTGGAGATACATCAGAAATAATATTGGCTAGGAAAACACCTTTTCGTGCCCTTTCAATCGCATCATTGTCAAGATCTGTCGCAAATATCTGTATGGATACATCTGTACGATTTATTTTTGTAAGCACTTCCTTGAATAGAATAGCCAAGGAATATGCTTCTTCTCCTGTGGAACACGCCGGTACCCATGCCCTTAACACGGGTTCAGATTTTATGTTATTGATAATAGCAGGTATGACTTGAGTCTTCAAATAGTCCCATACAATGACATCCCGGAAAAAATTGGTCACCCCAATCATCAGTTCCTTAAAGAGAATATCCCCTTCCTTAGGATTTTCCTGCAAAAAATGTACGTAAGAAGTGATTTTGTCAATTTTGTGAACGGCCATACGCCTCTCAATACGGCGGTAGAGCGTATTTTTTTTATACTGCGAGAAGTCGTTTCCAGTATAGGAGCGTAAAAGGGTAATGATTCTATCAAGTGAGTTTTTATCCTCAATCTCTGGTTGATAGTTGGATTTCTTTACAGGTTTATGTTTGAGAAGTTCAATCAGTTTTACTGGCAGCTCGTTAGCTGGGGCAACAATATCTACCGTGATGGCTTCTATAGCACTGCGTGGCATGCTGTCAAATTGTGCTGTTTCAGGGGTTTGCACCAAGACTCTCCCGTTTTGTTCCTTTAAAGAGCTGATTCCAGCGGATCCATCGGATCCCATACCAGAAAGTATGATGCCGACACCATGATCTTTTCGATCCTCAGCCAGGGATTTCAAGAAAAAATCAATAGGAAGACGCATTCCTCTTGTTTCTTTAGGTTCGAATAGGTGGAGATTTCCTTTCGTGATGGACATGCTTTTATTAGGCGGGATCACATATACTTTATCTGGTTCCACTGGAATGCCCTCAACTGCTTGAAGTACCTTCATCTTGGTTTTTCTCTGCAGAAGCTCAGGTAACATGCCTTTTTGAGTAGGATCCAGATGCTGGATTACCACAAAGCCCAATCCACTATCTTCAGGAACATTGCTTAGGAATTGTTCCAAGGCTTCTAGGCCACCTGCAGATGCGCCAATGCCAACAATAGGGAATAATCCATTACTGGATTCATTGGTTTTTTCCTTTTCGGAAGTTTCTTTTTGGATTGCCTCCTGCTTCGGTTTGATGGTTTTCACTTCCTGTGTATTTTAGATCATTCGTGGCTTTTGGGATACTCCATTGCGTGTTTTTTGCCCGCCACTTTTCAGAACATATAAGTTATGACAAACAAAGTGATAACCATGATACAATTCCTCCTAAAATTACATTTTTCACATTTTTCATCTTTCCAGCAAATTCCTTACAGAAGTATTTAGCTGCTTGTAAACATGGATTGCCCTGATTGGATACAGTGAATTTACTTATTATTCACGGGGCTTTCAAGATGTCTTGTAAGGGTAAAAAGATTATATGTCTCTTGTACCTTAATCCTTTAGTGTCCCGGTGCTAGCTTCTTCATGAGATTCAAATGGGATTCAGTTCAATACCGATTTCCATCGTGATACTTGACTTGATTGAATGAATTATCAAACAAGCATATTCCGCTTTTTTTAGAATTCGAATCGTTTTATTTCTAAATAGCTCATTTTGGAGGACAACTGTAGGTTTAAGAAAAATGTTGCTCAACATTAGTTTACCTTCAATTATTTCCAGCTTTATTTTTGCATGACAACTGAAACTTGTGAATTCAAGTTTGGAATTCTTGGCAATGGCCAAAAAAGTAGTCTCTAAGCAGCCACTGATAGCGGCAACAAACAAATGCTCAGGTGACCAAATTTCCCCATTTCCTTTGTGGTATTCTGGATGTGTCCCAACCTCGAAAATAACGCTGTTTTTCTCGCTTTTCTCAGGAGTACACAAGATGTCTTTATGACTGTCATCCCTACTGATACCTACATTATAATAGCGTGATTCCTTCATTTAGTATAGCTAAGAGGTCTCTTTAGTTATCCCAAACCTTCTTTCTTTTCCCATAGAACTGGGATTTTGAATAATGCTGCAAAAATAAAAAGGATGAAAACCGTAATAAACTGCCACTTTATGAATTCCCCTAAATTGGTAGCTGTCATGCATAGTCATAGTAGTTTAGTTTTAAGTTTAATTTTATTCATCCCAATGGATGTCTATCAAAACTGCAAAAATCCAAAATCGAATTCGTTATATAATTTCCATAGAGGTTTACATATATCTCACTTTTAGGAGGTTAGAACTATAAGGTCCAGCAGGTCGTCCCTTCGTGAGGCAGGCCATTCCTATGGAAGGAAGGCCTGTTCTCGCGAATCGATCTACAGCGAACCCTCTTCCGTGAGTAAGTTACTCATGGGCGCTTTCAAGAGGGTTTTGAGAAAAAATGCTGTGAATAAAAAGATTAACTGAGGGTGGCAACCTTACAACTTGGGATTTCTTATTTACTGCTGTTTTAAAAAATCAACAGTAAATACATTGGTTTCGGTAAGTTAGTTGAAGTAGGTAGTTTTAGGTTCTACATTGGAGCACAAGATTGCTAACTTTTTATCGTCGTCACTCAGAATGCTTAAGTCATTTATTTTATATTGTTCTTGTCTAAATAGCCTACTACTTTTTCTGTTTTCATAGGATCATCTCCCTTTCGAAGCGTGCCAAAATAGATTCTGGAGAAATATCGTCTTGCAATTGGCTCGGACTCAACTTTAATATGAGCTGAATCTCTCTGGTCGAATTCCTTTTTATTTGAATCTTTCATAGTTTTCTGCTAGTTTATATTTCTGAGTAATTTATTCTCGGAACTACTTTTAGTAATTGTAGTCAGTTCTTTAGCGCGTGGATGCCTTGACTCTAAGAGCTGTAAAGTTGGGATAAGAGCAGGTTGTCTTATATATCCTAGTTTTACTTAGTTTTTAGGCTGATTGTAGTATCTAAATGATGTTATCCAGCCTTACAAAACTGTTTTATTTAAGACTATTTATGTTACACAAAATCAAAATGTTTTTACATAAATCACATATTAGTGCGGTTGACATACAATAGTTCAATCCCGAGTACTAGTGGTTTTCATATGATTTGTATCTGGTAAATACCCTTCACTGCAACTTTCCGGACAATTCTCGTCCTCCACCGAGAAGGAAGAATTGACCATTATTTACTTCTTACATTAATTCCAAATACATAAGTGCAGTTAAACCCGCATTAGGCATTAGCAAATCTACTACGGCTTCAAACCGCCTCAAAATCAGTCGCTATGCTTCACTTTTCGCTCCTGCCTTTGCCGGCAGGCTCACCGTCCCGTACGTACGGGACGACTCGATCTCCAAAGTGACTGATTTCCTTGCAGTTTGAACCCTCGCTACGAAGCCTAATGCATAGTCCGGGTTAAAAGGATACACATAATGCATTATTATTGGAAACAAAAAAACCGGCCTTTTGACCGGTTTTCGAAGGCGAATAAATTTTTCTCACCTCTATCTGGTATTGATTTTATCTGAATTGGTAATCAACTCCAGTGACTTGGGTGAGTAGCGTCGCCGGTGCATCCAATGCAACGGCTGATTTTGGTGGTTTTGGGGTCACCGGAGAGTTTTCTGCCAGATAGTTTTGCATCGCTTGGTGAAGTGTAAAGGGCGTGTTTTCAGTATCCTTTACACCATTAAACCTGCAAAGCATATCATCCGGATCGCCATCTCTTTCGCAGGCACTGATTTGATAGATTTTCTCTGGATCAAGTGGCTGGCCTTTTACAAGGGCTTTTTGAACTCGCCTTCCTTTTTCTCCAAACGCATTGAATTCCACTTCCATTCCCTTGAATTTGATCATCCAACCTCCAAAGCGTTTGGAAGCATCCGCTGCAAATACATTGTTTAGCTCGCTCTCCAACCATTCCTGAATTTGTTTTCCGGTTACTTTTCCGGTGCGGATCTGCGAGTCAACAGGAAGCATATCAAATATGAAACCGTTCGTGATAGGGATATTACCTGTTTGATCTGGTGTAGAGCGAGGTGGGCAGAATCTGAATCCATTTGAAAGAACGATATCCACCTCAGGAACCTGCCAGTTTATTGCGTCAAGGACCATGGTGTCGATGGGGTTTTCGATCACAAAATATCTGTATAGCGGAATGGTGCTGTAGCCCACTACTTTTTGAATGTCTTTCAGGTACGGGCCTTCATATTGAGCCATGATTTTTTCCATTTCGGGGGAAGCTGGATTTTTCTTCGCATCCACTTCCATCATCTCATAGGTATCTCTGACTACTTTTCCGTTTTCGATTTTGAGTTCGAGTTTTCCTACGAAAGAACCAAAAGCTCCCGGCTCGACGACTTTAGCATACTTGGCCTGAATCGGTTTTCTCACCCGCTCATGAGTGTCTCCACCCATGATATAGTCCACTCCTTCGCATTCAGGCAGGTTTGCAAGATGGATTTGCTGCGAAAGTCCCAAATGAGCAACGATTCCAACAAAAACGCATTTTTCTTGATTCCGCAGAATATCTACATAATAGGCCACGTTCTCTTCTGGCTTGGTGTAGATGATACCTTTGCTGTAGTCTGGAGATTGGCGAATTGGAACCATATGGTCTGTGTAGCCCAAAAATCCAATTTTGATTCCATTGACTGTCCAGATATGATAAGGAGGGAAAATCAACTCACCTTTTTTTCCTTCACCCAAATCGTGGTACATATTGGCGCAAACTTTTGGAGCAGTTAAAGAGCCCAAAAGGTGCTGCATATTTTTCTTATTATAAACCACTTCCCAGTTTCCCGGAAGGTAAAGATCGTAATCGAGTGCATTTAGGATTGGAACCATCGCTTCTCCTGTGGTTTTCACTGAAAGCTCAGAACCCTGAAACATATCACCGGTATCCATTAAAAAGCTGTGCTCTGCCTTGCTTCTTTCCCGGTCCAAGAAAGTCTTGAGATGGGAATATCCGCCTGTTTTTCTGAAAACCGCCTTTTCATTTTCCCAGAACAATTCATCATGGGCATGTATTTGACAATGGACATCGGTAGTTTGGAGAATCGTGACCGTGAATGAATCAGGATTCGATTTTTTCTTTGCTAATGGAGTTTCTGCCATCACAGGGGACAAACTTACCAATCCCGTTCCTGCTCCAATAGCACAGATTTGGGTCATAAATTTTCTTCTAGAGGGTGTCATAATTGGTTTTTTGGGATTTTCCTGCTGGCAAAACACTTTGATTGGAAGAGTATTGAATTTAGTTGTAAGTATCCAAAGTATCTCTAATAATAAGGAGAAGAATATCTTTGACTTGGTGACATTGGTTACATATACAAAAAAAGATCTTACGGAGTGCCTTCAGGAGTAAAAGCATATTGATCATCATAATCTGAGAGCCATCCAGTCTATATTTAATGTGTTCAAAATTCTCCAAATGAGTTCGACACCCTCCGGGGTCGTGTAAATCGTGTCGTTGGTTCGTTATCCACGGGTTACACACGCGGCTATTGAGAAGTTTGACCACTTTGTGGTCGGAAAATGTAAACGGGGACACGAACAGCAACCCCGAATGGGGTTGAACTTTTTGGAAAGGGAATTACTCCCGACAGTTGTACGGGATTCCAAAGCTAGTAAAGCGGAGATTGAATATTCAATAATTCGACACCCTTCGGAGTCGTGGGGATGGTCGTGACATATATTAATCCATGGCTCCGCAGCGGCGGACAAGTTATTCATGGTTGGACCACTTCGTGGTCATTTGTATTGTTACATTTTTGGGCAATTGATCCTGAAGTGCCTGGCCCAGGTGGAGATTGAATATTTTGGGTATTGACTCTAATAAGGCTGGCGAACAACGATGCCCTGTTATTTAAAAAAGCATAGTAACTAAGGGTGGTTGAAAGAAACTTAATATCGCGTGGTGCAGAGGTGACTGCTTGGCTTTTATTCCTTAAAATCCAAGCAGTCTTACCTCCGACTTTTCTCCACACAAAATCTTAGTAAGGGTCAAGATTTTCTTCCCTCTTACAACGGTGTAATGTCACTTATGAATCTACCGAGCAGTTGTAAAAAAACTTAAAGAGAGTTAATTCAAAGCTCAGTTGCCTAGCACACCAATTTATACCCAAATCCTCGCACATTTAAGATCTGGATTTGTGTGTCTTCCTGGAGTTTTTTACGAAGCTTGGTGATAAATACATCCATGCTACGGGCATTGAAAAAATCATCTGATCCCCAAATCTGTGTGAGAATCAAACTTCTGTCCGTGATCTGATTGGCATTTTCCAAGAGGATTTTTAGCAGCTGTGTCTCCCGGGAAGTGAGATGAAGTTCTTCATTTTCTAGCTTCAATAGCTGCTTGGTGGAGTGAAACTCATACTTCCCAAGTTGAAGCCAATCTGACTGATTTTGACGGAGTTGTAGACGGTCAAGTTGCGCTTTGATCCGTACTATCAGCTCCTCCATGCTGAAGGGTTTACGCACGTAATCATTGCCTCCCAACCCAAATCCCTTAAGTACATCTTCAGTTTGAGACTTGGAAGTCAGAAAGATAATTGGTGTATACGGATCGATTTTTCGGATTTGCTCCGCGAGAGAGAATCCATCTTTTTTGGGCATCATCACATCTAGCACCAGCACATCGGGTTTGGACTTTTGATAGCTATCCCACGCTAGCAGTCCATCGGGGCAAAGTGTCACCTGAAAGCCCCGGGTTTCCAGACTTTCTTGGATGATCATGCCTAGCGCCATTTCATCTTCTGCCAATAAAATTCTGATTTTACTCATGGCCATGTAGTGATAAAAGATGTGCTTTTTGTCGATGACTCCAACTCGATCTTGCCGGCATGTTTTTCAATGATTTTCTTCACGTAGTATAACCCTATACCAAAGCCTTTTACGTCATGGAGGTTTCCTTTTGGAATTCTATAAAACTGCTCAAAAACTCTTTCTTTTTGATCAGAACTGATAGTTTCACCATTATCCCAAATCCGGATGCGGGTGGTCAAACCTTGATCTAGGGTGATTCTAACTTCTTCGCCACCGTATTTTAGCGCATTGTCCAGCAGATTGGAAATTGCATTTTCGAAGTGAAAAGGATCGACTAGGATAGGTGGGACTTTGGATGGGACCACGAGTTCGATTTCTTTGTGAGGCGACAAAGTCTGGAATTTCTGGACCAAAGATTTAAGCACAGGAATAGGATCAATGGCCTCTTTTTTTAAAATTAATTGCTCTGAATCCAGTGTGGCGGTTTCCAACAGTTTCTCCACCATCAAATTCAATTTGAGTAATTGCTCTTTGGATATTCCCAAGTATTTTTTGGTTTTTTCAGGATTGTTTTCAGGATTGAATTGCTCGATTCCTTCTATAGCAGATAGCGAGGTAGCAATCGGGGTTTTAAACTCGTGGGTGATATTTCCGATTAGATCCTCCTTGATCTCAGCGATTTCTTTCTGGTTTTTGATAGTTTGGTAGAGATAATAAAATGCTCCTGCAATGATCAGTAAGAAGATTACAGACATCAGAATATCAATCATCCCACGCTTCAGGACTGTAAGTGCTGTATTTTCAAAGTACATTTCCAGCTTTTGGCCACGAGGTAAGAAAGTCGATTTGGATACGGTGGAAAAAGGCATTTCAGTTAAAGCAGGGTAATTAAAAGATCCTGCTATGGTGTCGCGCTCGTAGTGAAGTAAGCCATAATTGATAGTGATTTCTCTTCTGTCCAATTCATCTTTTAAAAGCGTACTTATTTTATCAAAATCTAAAGAATCCCTCGTGATCGAAATAATGATCTGATTAGTCAGCATTTTGAGATTGCTGATGCTGTCAGCTGCATTTAAGCCTCGAAATATATTTATACCATGAATCTCATTAGGATTGATATATTTCAAAGTGTCAATGTGGGTTTTGAAGGTGAAGCTTTCTTTGTTTTCTAAATCACCGAACCAATCAGCATTTGACGTGTCTCCTGCTTCCATTCTTTCTAGTGCCTTAAAAAGCATTTTACTTTCTCCAATTTTCTTAGAAAAGTCATTCTCTGTACTATCAACTTCTGCCTTATTAGTGGTTCTTAAGGTGAAGCTTGAACTCTTGTTT
The DNA here is from genome assembly GCF_035156405.1 of Algoriphagus aurantiacus. Taxonomy (NCBI): domain Bacteria; kingdom Pseudomonadati; phylum Bacteroidota; class Cytophagia; order Cytophagales; family Cyclobacteriaceae; genus Algoriphagus; species Algoriphagus aurantiacus. The sequence continues at coordinate 19,695 of NZ_JAXRUT010000033.1, forward strand.
TCAGTCAGGGTAATTACATCCGTCTTAGCCAAATCGGCAAAATATAACTCCAGCGCATTATCCAAACTCAATTGAATTTCTGCAGCTAGTTGGGATTCATTTAGCTTGAACTGTGTAACGTTCCGATAGATCTGCACACCGATACTCACCATCAATGTGAGGGCAATCAAAATTCCTATCCGCTTGAATTGTAGCTTTTTCACGGGGCTAAAGTAGATGCTAAGAAAGTTATAAAATCGAATGTTAACACACGTTAACACTGCTTAACTAAGTTGTAGGGCCAGTTTATCTTGGTTTGTAGCAACTAATTTACTGCTATGAACATACGAATACTAGTACTCGCCTTTGCCCTAATGGGCTCGATAATTACTGTCACTGCCCAAGGTCTTACCGGCAGAGCTTTTTACAAATCCTCTTCAAAAATTTCATTTTCTATGGACAGTACCAAAATGGCTCCTGAGGTCATGGCGGATCTTCAGAAGCAATTGAAAAAGCAAATGGAGCGTGAGTATGTGCTTACTTTTTCCCAGACAGAATCTAATTGGAAACAGGTGGAAAGTCTAGGTGCTGGACCGTCTACGGCTTCTTCTGGTGGAGCCACCATAATGATTAATTCGGGGAATCAGGATAGATTGCTCTATAAGAATGTGGCAGAGCAAAATTACATTGAAGAAGAGGATTTGATGGGAAGAGGGTTTTTGGTAAAAGACAGTCTGAATACATACGATTGGGAATTGACTGGGGAAAGCAAAAAGATAGGAGACTATACCTGTCAAAAAGCGATCTATTCCAGAATTGTTGACAGCAGGGTGTTTTCGATGGGAAAGGATGAAATGGAAGTAAGTAAAGACACGGTGAATGTAACGGCTTGGTTTACCATGCAGATTCCTGTGAGCCATGGTCCGGGTGATTTTTGGGGATTACCGGGGTTGATTCTCGAATTACAAAACGATGGAATGACTTACATCGCCGAGCGAATCGTCTTGAATCCCACTGAGCCAGTGCAAATAGAAATTCCTAAAAAGGGAGAAATGATCAGCAGAGAAGATTATCAAGCCCTTTCCGAAGAGAAGATGAATGAGATGATGAAGAGGTATTCGGGCAAGCCTGGAGAAGGGAATGAGATAACTATCAAAATCGGTAATTAATCGCTTCGAACACTTTACTCATGCTATTTCTTAAGCGCTTTCTTACAATCGGATTTTTTCTCCTGATTGCCCTGCCTTCTTTTTCCCAAAACAAAAATCTGATCGGCCAAGTCCTTGATAGCCTAAATAAGCCGATTGCCTATGCAAATGTGGTCGCTGTGAATCAGACTACTCAGAAGATCGGTGGTTTTAGTATCACTGATGGGGAGGGCAGATTCAAAATAAGCTTGGCGCCAGGCTCTGACTATTTACTTCGGGTTTCCTTTGTAGGATACAAGCAATTTGAACTTCAACTAACCGGATGGTCAGATCAGGAGCAGTTAAAAATCATTCTGAGTCAGGATGAAACTATGCTGGATCAGGTGGAGGTCGTAACCGAATTGCCCATCACCATGCAGGGCGATACGCTGACTTATAAAACAGATGCATTCACAACAGGCACTGAGCGAAAGCTAAAGGATGTATTGGAAAAGCTCCCAGGATTCGAAGTTGACGATAATGGGGAAGTGAAGGTGCAGGGTAAAAAGGTGGATAAAGTGATGGTGGATGGCAAGAATTTCTTTGATGGAGACACCAAACTTGCCACCAAGAACCTTCCTGCAAATGCGGTAGATCGGGTACAGGTGCTGAAAAACTTCAATGAAATAGCTCCTGTTCGTGGATTGGATAATGACGAGAGTTTGGCGCTCAATATTCAGTTGAAGGATGGTAAAAAGAATCTTGTGTTTGGGGATTTGACAGCAGGTGGTGGACCGGAAGAAAGGTACTTGGGTCATGCCAATGCTTTCTACTATTCACCGAAAGTGAATCTCAACCTAATCGCTGATGCCAACAATGTAGGTGAGCTGGCTTTTACCCTTCAGGATTATTTTAGGTTTAGTGGAGGATTGGCTGATTTGGCAGGAAAGTCAGGCTCTTCGCTGAATGTAAGCTCGGAGAATCTTGGTATTCCCATGGCGCAGCGGAATAATGCGCTTGACTTAAGTACCGATCTAGCCGCTGTGAATTTGAATTATAATCCAAGTTCCAAATGGAGGTATTCTGGATTCGTGATTGGCTCGGCTTCCAAAAACAAATTGGGTTCTTCATCCCAGCGAACCTATTTGAGAACTGATGGAAATAATCAGGAAATGCTCACTTCGGCGAGTGCGGTAGAGAATAAATCAGGGCTGATGAAGTATGCTGTGACATTTACTCCCAAGGAAGAGACTTATGTGAAATATAGCGTTTTTGGGAAATTAGCCGATATCGCCAATCAGAACTTTCAGGATTCTGACTTTGGGCAAATCCGCCAGCAAATTACCAGCTACCAAAGTAGGCAACCTTATGCCATTCAGCAGAAAGGGGAGTGGTATCATGCACCTTCGGACAAAAGGGTTTTTTCTATGGAAGTGAATTGGGAGAAAAAATACCAGAATCCACTCTATAATTTGACAACTAATCAAAAGCCTTTTAATGGACTGGTACCAGTGCTGGATCGTGAGATGTATCGCTTCCTACAAAATCAGGATATCAAAACCCGTACTCTAGAAGGAGCATTTAATTACTATCTGATCCTCAATCCAACTAATCACATCAATTGGAGTTTTGGATATACCGATACCCGTCAAGAGTTAGTAGGAGATGCGGAACAGGTTGGTGCATCTGAAGAAGCTAATATGGAGGAGTTTGAAAATGATTCCCGGTTTAACTTTCATGATTTGTATTTAGGCATGACCTACAAGACTAAATGGAAGTCGGTCGTAATCAGCCCTTCGATATATCTCCACAGATACGCTTGGAATGATATTCAAATGGAAGATGATCAGAGTAATGATAAATTGGTATTGCTTCCTGGAATGTATGCCAAATGGAACATCAAATCCAATCGCTCCCTAACGTATCGATTTAGTAGCCAAGCGAATTTCATGGATATTCAGAAGCTCGCCCAAGGACTTGTGATTTCGGATTACAATTCGATTTTCAGAGGAAACAGGCAATTGGATAACGGTTTGTTTTTCACCCAGACTCTTGGCTATACTCATTTTGACTTCTTCTCCTCACTCAATCTCTTCGGAAATCTCACTTGGTCAAGAAAGCACTATGATTTGGTTAATACCACCAATTTTGTGGGAATCAACCGAATCATGAGTATTCAAAATATTGATCCAATTAATGAAACCTTGACGGGAAGTTTGCAGGCAGATAAGAGATTTCAGTCGTTTAAAATAAGTGGTGGAGGAAATTGGAATACCTATTCTACCAATAGTTTTGTCGATCAAAATCTGATTGAGAATAGTCAATTTGCACAGGCATACTTCTTTAAGTTTACCAGTACCTTTATGAAAACGGTGGAGGTTGATTTGGGCTACACCTGGGATCAGAATTTCTACAAGTCCACCAATGCAAACAATACCTTTGATACCCACAGCCCGAAAATCGAAGTTGACTGGGATATCTGGAAAGGATTGAAATTGAATGCGGATTATACTTACAATGCTTACTTCAATAAAGCAGCGCAAAGTAAAAGTGAGTTCGATTTCTTCAATGCGTTTATAAGCTATCAGGGCAAGTCAAGTTCTTGGGAATTTAGGTTGACAGTTTGGAATATTCTGGATACAAAATCTATTCGAAGAGATAGCTTTACGGAGAATCTGATCAGTACTTATTCTTATTTAGTTCAGCCGAGATATGGGCTATTTACTGTGAAATGGGATATTTAAAGAGTTGGGTGCGAGGTGTGTGATGACCGATGATGCAACATCGATGGAGCAATAAGCTAAGTTGCTTTTGTCATTAGCAAAAATCCTTATCTGATATGACTTTAAACAGAAAAGGCCGGAATTCCCCGGCCTTTCTATTGTGGTAGTAGCTCAATAATTATTCACTTGCAACTAATTTTACATCTAGTTCCACATCGTCATAGATAAGCTTATCAGCGAGATTTTCGAAATAAGACCCTGAACGGAACTTGATATCGTAGTGTGTGCGATCAAAAGTCAATTTACCGGTAGCTGTGATTTTACCCCCATTTACTTCCACTGCAGCAGGAAAGGTAACTGGCTTGGTTATGCCTTTGATAGTGAGGTCGCCAGTGATTTCGTAATCTTTTCCATTACTGGTTTTTGCGTCAGTGATTTTGAAGTTTGAATTGTTGTGCTTTTCCACAGAGAAAAAATCATCAGACTTCAGGTGATCGGTTAACTTCTTGTTCATATCTGCATCGGTGATATCTTCTACTGTTAAGCTAGTCATATCCATCTCGAAAGTTCCGCCAAGTATTCTGTTATTTTGATAATCCAGCGTAGCGGAGGTGATAGGTACTTTTCCATGATGCTGACCGGTAACTTTTTTTGCAGTCCAAGTGATTGTACTTTCAGCAGTATTTACTGTTGCAACTTCCGGAGCAAACGAGAATGCTGTAAATGCTAGTGTAAAGAGTAAAGTAAGGATTTTCATACGTGTTGAGTTTGGTTGAAAGTGTATAACCGAAAATTGGTTAGAATAGACTAAGACGGAACAAAATAGCGTAAGGTTCTGGATTAAAGCCATTTTTGAAACTATTATTCAAAAGGCGTTTTCAGGGCTTGAGTGGATTCACATCGCTCTTTTCTGATTTGCCTTCGGTAGGCAGGTAAGGGTTTTGCAGCCTCTTAAGCATAGAAATTGGGAGAACTGGTATCAGTTCGGATAATCATGATTCAATTTCTAATGTTTATCTTTAGTACGTCCCCAACTGAAATTTTTGATATGAAATCGAGCATGACGCAAGTGACACACAGAGGGATGATTATAACCTGCGAGATTCCAAATGACCACTTAAAAATAATTATAATCATATGAAATCTGTCTTTATTTTCTTCTTTTGCCTTATGACACTTACTGCTTTTGCCCAACTCAAACCTATAAAATCCGGTGTTTTCAAATGGAATGACCATGAAGTCATTACAAATGAAGATCGCGTGGGGAGGCCAATTCTTGAGGGCGTTTCCCCACATTTTGAATACCTGGAAATGCATGCTACTACGCAGGCGGTCGGTGCCAAACCCAGTACAGCGCATGCAAATGAGGATATTGAAGAGATCGTTATAGTGAAGGAAGGGCTGATGAAGGTGACGATAGAAGGTGAAAGTTCGGTGCTTGGAGCTAATGGCGTACTTTCCTTGATGCCACTTCAGATGCATTCCCTTTCTAATGTTGGTGACAGCCCTCTTACCTATTTTGTGATTAGGTATCGAGCCAAAAAGAAAATGGATGTAGAAAGAGGTATGGTATCGGGAGGTTCGCTGATGATTAATGCTGATTCGCTTGCTTTCAAGCCTAGCGAAAGGGGAGGAAGTCGAGCCTATTTTGATAGACCTACAGCAATGTGCGAGCGATTGGAAATGCATGTGACTACTTTAGATACGAAAGGTCCGAGCCACGAGCCGCATGCTCATGTGGAGACGGAGATTATCCTGATGATTTCCGGGGAGACGGCCATGACCATAGATGGCAAAGAATACAGTGCATCAGCAGGTGACTTCTATTTTGTAGAATCTCAGTTATTTCATGGTATTCGAAACCTAACTGATCAGCCTACATCCTATTTTGCTTTTAAATGGAAGTAAGAGTTTAATGGCAAACCAAGGAGCAGGGATGGCGATAGCCGAAGAGAGGAAGTCCTTTGAGGTTTGCCACTCATACCGAAAAAAGTATTTATAAATTCCTTGGAACCCTGGAGTAGGTAAATGGGGAGATGACCTCCTTAATACTTATAATTTAATTTTTTCATGGATTTTTTCAAACTTACTCCTTGCTTCCCTGAGCCTTTGAGCGTCCCAGATAAATCGATTTGGGAGTAACTTAATGTTTATTCCTTTTCCTCTTGGTTTTATTCCTCTCAAGTCTTGTAGGCATGAAGTAATTAATTGTTCACAAAAACCAAAAGAAATCAGGAATGCATTTTGCTATTTCATACATTCAATATCTAATAACTGGATTTAAACGTTAGATATTTGAATTTCATAAATTAAGATGCTTAAAGGATAAAATTAAAAAACTGATTTTAGATAAGAAGGCATAAGGGTTAGTTGCTTTACGTTCTCAGTCTTTTTTTAACTGCCAAAAAATAGGTTAATAAAATGTAAGACAAGTACTTATGATGTTATTTACCTCTTTAAAGTATAGTTTAAATTAAACTAGAATTGTCTTTTTAAATGGATCGGAATTATTTTCTCTTTAATCATCTGTCCGAATATTACTCTAGTAAGGAATGGTTTTGCAAAAAATACCTCTTCTGAAATACTTCTTCTGAAACGCACCTTTGTTTATAGCTTATATAGTTAAAGTTTATACAGCAACAATGTGAGGTAACTATGCCTCGATACGTGACGCGTAGTGAAGATGATGTATGCATTAAACAGCATGCTGCATGTTTTATATCTGAAAATTGACTTTGGAAGTAAAGAGGAGAATTAAGTAAAGCAAATCAGGTCACCAATTATAAGACTAGTGAAAAAACTATAACAGCTATTCGTTTCAATGCGTCAGCTTTTCGAACCCATGGAAAAAAATAAGAAGATTTTTAAAGATGAGCCGTATATAATAGCCATAGGGGCCTCTGCGGGAGGCATGGAAGCTATCCATTTGCTTTTTGACAATACGCCTGAGGATGGAGTTGCATATGTGATTATTCAGCACCTCTCCCCGGATCATAAAAGTTTTATGGCAGAACTCCTCGAAAAACATAGCAAACTGCAAATATCAGTTGCTGAAAATGAGATGTTAGTTGAGTCCAATCATGTTTATCTGATGCCGAAAGGCAAGAATATGACAATAAGGGGCAGAAGCTTGATTCTGGCAGATAACAAAGCTTCAAAGCCCCACAAATCCATAGACATATTTTTTGATTCCCTGGCAAAGAGCCATGGCGATAAAAGCATTGCAATCATCCTTTCCGGTACCGGGTCGGATGGTACCAAAGGAATTGCAACCATCAAAAAAAACGGCGGCTTTGTAATCGTTCAGGATCCAGCAAGTGCAAAGTTTGATGGTATGCCAAACAGTGCCATCGACTCGGGAAATGTGGATGTCATACTTAGTCCTGATTTAATTCCAGATGAAATCATCTTACACCTCAAGCGGGATTTATTGGAAATTAATTATGCAGATAAGCTTTCCGAAAAAAATGAAGCCGAATTTTTGAAAATACTCGGATTGATACAGAAACACACGCCATTGGATTTTTCAGAATATAGACGTCCAACTATAATCAGAAGGATTTATCTCAGGATGGCAAAAAATAAGATTACATCACTGGCAGATTATGCTGATTTTTTAGAGACTAATCTTGCAGAAATTAATAATCTTGCCAAAGAATTTTTAATAAGTGTGACTAAATTTTTTAGAGATGAAGAAGCTTTTGAGGTGATTCATCAAAAAATCATTCCTGAACTTGTTGAGAACAAAATACAGGGGGAAACGCTGAAAGTGTGGGTAGTAGGCTGTGCTACGGGAGAAGAGGCATATTCGTTGGCAATACTTATCGCAGAGTGCCTCTCAGAGGTCAAGAGAACTCTTGAAGTTAAAATATTTGCAAGTGACATTGACAAATCAGCTCTCAGTCACGCATCAAAAGGGGTATATCCTGAGAGTATCAAAAATGATGTTTCAAAAGATCGATTAGATAAGTTTTTTGTCAAAAAAAAGGATCATTACAAGGTAATTGACAACATTAGGAAGATGCTTATTTTTGCTGACCATAATATTGTAAATCAGCCTCCTTACGGAAAAATAGATCTGATAAGCTGTCGGAATCTTCTCATTTACATCAATCCTGTTTTACAAAAGAAAATCCTTTCCTCCCTTCATTTCTGTCTTAATTTGGAAGGGTATTTATTTTTAGGCCCAAGTGAAAGTTTGGGTGATTTAAAACATTCTTTTATCGAAGTGGACAAGAGATGGAAAATATACAAGAATATAGAATTGGTTCGGAATTTCCGGGATACCACCTATAGTATTCCAGGCTTGGATAGGCAATTGGTCAAATTGAACAAGAATACCTCTCCTCCCAAAGGTGCAGAAAGAGGTAATCTAAATGAGCTCATTAATCACTCACTTCTGAGTGTCTGTGGTTATGAGGCAGCAATATGGATTGACACGGATTTTAAGATCCTTCAGACTTTTGGGAATTTTGAGAAATATCTCCTTCCTAAAATTTTTAATTTCAACCTGCTTGAAATGTTGCCTGCGGAACTTTCCATTGCTACTTCGACCACGATCCATAAAGTATTGAAGAATGAGAAGAATGCAACTATTGGGAAAGTACGATATAAAATCAATGATACTATCCATTCAGTCAAGGTTTTCGCCAAGCCGTTTCTGTCAGAAAATGATTCATCCCAAACCGTTATTCTAGTATTATTTAGCGATGATCTCTCAAAAACTCCCAGTGAAACTGAAATCTTCGGTATTGAAGAGCATACCCATAAGCATATTGAAGACCTGAAAGATGAAATTTTGGCAACCAAGCTAAAATTGAGTGATGCCAACATAGCATTGGACTTATCCAGCGAAGATATCTCATCTTACAATGAAGAACTCATTTCGAGCAATGAGGAAATGCAGAGTGTAAATGAGGAACTTCAATCACTCAATGAAGAATTGCAAACGGTAAACAATGAGTACCAGCTAAAAATAAAAGAGTTGGCCGAATTGAATGATGAGTTAAATAACTACTTCAGATCCACTGTCAATGCCCAGCTCTATGTTGACAAGGATCTTGTTCTCAGAAAATTTACGCCTTCCGCTGTTCTGCAGATCAACCTTCAAGAAAGTGATTTAGGAAGGGTTTTAAGTGATATATCTACGAAGATACGATTCTCCACCTTAATAGAGGATATCGGAAAAGTGATCTCGTCTTCCGACACTATAGAAAAGGAGGTTCAAACCTTGGATGGCCATTGGTACCAGATGGTCTGTATTCCTTATGTCAAACAACAGGATAATAGCCGTGATGGAGTGATTATTACTTTTAACGATATAACTGAAATAAAAAAGACTCAGGACAAACTGTCAAGAATTAATGCAGATCATAATACGTTTATTTATGCCGTATCCCATGATTTGAAAGGCCCTATGAGTAATTTGGGTAGTATCGTTTCGCTTTTAAAAGAGGGTGATGCTTCCCGGCATGATTTAAATGAATTGGTTGAGTTGTTGGAAAAATCTACAGTCAATCTCAATAACATCATTCACGAACTATCAGATATAGCCAAAATAGAAAGTGAAATTGACGTTCAGGAAGGTGTTAATTTAAAAGAACTACTGAATGAAGTAGAGTTGAGTTTAAAAGACAAAATTCAGGATTCAGGAGCAAAAATTAGGTTAGATTTAAAGGAGCCGGAAATTCAATTTTCTAAAAAGAATTTAAGAAGAATCCTGTTTAACCTGATGAGTAATGCCATTAAATATAAGTCACCTGATCGAGTTCCAGAAGTGACCATTCGGACAGAAAAATCCAATGACTTCATCATTCTATCAATTCAGGACAATGGATTGGGGATTTCTGAAAAGAAAAAACTTAAAATATTCGGGATTTTTCAGCGGGCGCACAGTCATGTAGAAGGCAGCGGGATAGGTTTATATCTGGTGAAAAAAACAATTACCAATGCAGGAGGAGATATAGAAGTAGAAAGTGAAGACGGAAAAGGCTCAACCTTTACAATTTATTTTCCAGTTATCCGGTAACATTAGAAATCTCTTAGTTTTTTGGGTGCATAAGTTCTTGATCATTTGGTCATTCGTACATAAAGAGATAGACCCCGCGCTTTTAGAATTTTACTCTCGGAACCATTCCTGGAAATTCAAGCTGCTAACGCCATAAAAGCAAAACATTTAGTAGAATTATTTTGATGGGCATATGTCCTCAGCTTGCTGGATGAAAGAGTAGTTGAATATTTTGCGTATGAATTCTTCATGAATTGAACAAAGCTTAATTGATTTTCGGCAACAAGTTTTGAAAATTCACCCAACACTTTTTTCACGAAGTAATCCTTCGTTGTTAGCAGCTCTTTATATTCATATACAGCTGTCAAATAATCATTACTAGGGGTTTACTACTAAATAAAGTAAACTACTTTTTGTATAAAGTAGTAAGTACTGGCTCTTCCCGACTGGAATGTCTTCTACATAATGAGGATTTATTTCCTTAGAAATATGCTAGTTCTACACCTCCAGAATGAGATTTTTCTATTCATCGTGCCTAGATCGCTAAAAAGAGATCAATTTAATAATATGGCTATGTATTTGGATAATACATGATAGAATATATCACTAATGTACTATTAGTTTTATTCCGTTGAAAAGTAATTAAGAAAGTACTTGAGCAATTAACAATTAATGCTCTCGAATGATTTTGTTCCCTTCAATGGAGGTAATCAAAATGACATACACTGTTTACTTCTATTGCAAAGTAAATAGGATGTGTTTAATAAATTATAAAATCAATTACATCTTATTTTAAAATAAAAAATTATGAACACTACCGACAAATCTGCTGAAATTTTAAATGATTTAGTAGAAATTAACAATGACCGAATTGAGGGTTACGAAAAAGCGATCGAGAATTTAAAACAGGAAGACAATGATTTGAAACCGTTATTCGTTTCACTGATAGGAGAAAGTCAGAAATGTAGATTAGCTCTTTCTAATGAGTTGAACGTATTAAAAACTGACACCGAACAGGGGTATACTACCTCGGGTAAACTCTATAGAGCTTGGATGGATGTGAAGGCCGTATTTACTGGTCACGACAGAAAAAGTGTTCTAGAAAATTGTGAGTTTGGAGAAGACGCAGCACAAAAGGCTTATAAGGATGCAGCAAATGATGAAGATTTGCCCGCTCATTTGAAAGAATTAGTAAATAGTCAGAAGGCTACGTTAAAGCAGTCTCATGATAAAATTAAAATGCTTAGAGATCAAGTTGCTTAGTACGTAAATCAATCCTCTTAACTAATTTTAGTCAAATACACACCCTTTTTATATAAACGTAAAAAGGGTGTGTATTTTTTTTTTAAAACCTTAAATTTTTAAATAAGTTAAAATTATCCATGTTGAATACTTTATGCCATCAAATTTTATCCAATAAAAAATGGTTGAATAATTAAGCGGTTGGCTATGGCTATTAACTATTTTTTTCTTATGATAGAAGCTCGATAATTTCCATATTATGTTGCATGCCAGCATGATCTACAGCCATAAAGCCTCTATTATCCGTGATGATTTTATCAGCCCCAGAAGCTAATAATAATTTTACCATATCTTTTCTCCCAAACATACTTGCAAACATTAATGCTGTTCCACCGTTTCCGTGTCTTGCATTAACATCAGCCCCATTGTTCAATAATAGTTTAGCGATCTCAGGATATCCCTTGAAGCAAACTCCCATTAATGCGGTATTGCCACTGATATCGGTCGCATTGATATCAGCATGATTTTTCAGTAATATTTCAGTTGCTTCAAGTTGGTTGTTGTAGGTAGCAATAATCAGAGGTGTATAGCCCTTTTCATCTTTACCATTAATATCCGCACCTTCTGATATAAGTTGCTCAATCATTTCACAATTGCCAGTTCTGGCTGAGTCAATAAGTTCTTTCATAAAATAGCCTGTTTTAAAAAAAGGGGAGCTGCATTAGCTCCCCTGTAGTTATATTTAAGCTGGAATTTTACCTAGTTTCTCACGTTCAAAGAACCTATGGTTGCCTATTGCTTTTATAAATTGCCCAGAAAGCTGAGTATCTGATGAGCTTCCTATCAGTAGACCCACATCTTTCAAGCCAGCAAGATCCTTTTTCGCATAGTTATTCACATAGCTAATTTCTATCAATTCCTTACCATTCTCATCAGCTGCGATAGCCTTGCAATGCAAGAAGGCTTCATCAATGAAATGAACTGCTTTAGGAGTTAGCTTGAGTGTTTCTATACTCTTCTTTCCGGAAGGGACATAGATTGCATCAACTAGTACCGACGAGAAGGTTAGAAAACTATGATCAACCTTTATACTTTTGCCAGAATTGTCTGTTATAAATCCTGATTTTGGAGCTATAATCTTTACAATTGCGCCTTCCGCTTCCAATGCTTCTTTCATTACAGAAACTGAATTTGCATCAACTCCGTCGGCAGTTAAAAATGCAATTTGCCTGGTCTTAATATTACCCTTCACAGTATTCGACATGCTTAATGCAGGGGAAGTTTGAAGACTAGGAGTCACTTTGATAGGCTGATAATCTTGCGGATTAGCATCCGCACCAAACTGGTGATTGATTGGCTGTTCAGGCTCTTTTACTTCTAAAGCCAAACCTTCGGCTACTTTCATGGCCAAACTAGCATCAACCTGATTTATTAAACCTACCATACGTTGGCGGATTTTTGGAATATCTACCTTACCTAGTTCAAAGCAAAATGCTTCTACTATATGATTTTGTTCAGGTTCTGATAAACTGTTATAAAATAACGCAGGTTGGCTGAAGAAATCCATAAAGCTTTTGCTTCTCGCTCTCACTTTATTCGCATCGACTCGTTCCTGATAAGTGGCAAAACCTCCTTCGCTTACTTTCGCTTGCTCGGGATATCCCTTACCAATAGAATTCGGATGATAACTGGTTTTTCCTTTATTAATTTCCATCCTAGCAATACCATCCCTCTGATTGTTATGTATTGGATTAACAGGTCTATTAATAGGGATCTCATGGAAATTAGGACCCCCTAAGCGACTGAGTTGTGTATCTGTATAAGAGAATAACCTTCCTTGCAATAAGGGGTCATTGGTAAAATCGATGCCCGGGACTATATGCCCTGGGTGGAAAGCAACTTGTTCTGTTTCTGCGAAGAAATTCTCGGGATTACGATTTAGCGTCATTTTACCGATTTTTTGAACTGGAATAATTTCTTCTGGGATCAGTTTGGTTGGATCCAGCAAATCAAAATCAAACTTATGTTCATCTTCTTCTGGCACTATTTGTACTCCTAGTTCCCATTCCGGAAAAGCACCACTATCTATCGCATCATATAAATCACGGCGGTGGAAATCAGGGTCCTGACCGTTAATTTTCAAAGCTTCATCCCATACTACTGAGTGCGTGCCTAAAAGTGGCTTCCAATGAAATTTTACAAAATGTGCTTTTCCTTCCTCATTTATGAGTCGGAAAGTATGAATTCCAAAGCCTTCCATCATTCGTAGACTTCTCGGAATTGCTCTATCGCTCATCAACCACATCACATTGTGCATGGTCTCCGGGGATAGCGAAACAAAATCCCAAAATGTATTGTGAGCTGAGGCGGCCTGAGGAATTTCATTATGTGGTTCTGGCTTGACAGCGTGAACCAAATCAGGAAACTTGATGGCATCCTGAATAAAGAAAATTGGCATATTATTTCCTACCAAATCGTATATCCCTTCCTCTGTATAGAATTTTACGGCAAAGCCACGAACATCTCTGGGAACATCAGGCGAACCTCGAAATCCTGCTACTGTTGAGAAACGGGTGAAAACCGGAGTTTCTCTTTCTGGATTTGTTAAAAATGCTGCCTTGGTATATTTACTAATTGAATTGTCGTATACCTTGAATACACCATGAGCTCCCGATCCTCTTGCATGAACAATTCTTTCAGGAATTCTCTCATGGTCAAAGTGCGTTATTTTTTCCCTTAAAATAAAATCCTCAAGGAGTGTGGCACCTCGATCTCCTGCTTTTAAGGAATTGGTATCATCATTAATTTTTAGGCCTTGGTTGGTAGTCATTTTTTCATTTTGACTGTCCTCCATATTACCTGCAAGATCTTCCTGCTTTTTGTTAGTGTTGTCTTTCTGATCTGATTTTGAGCTTTCCATTTGTTTAAGTTTATGAGTTGTGGAGTGAGCTAAATAAGATCAATCTTTATTCCAGTAGATTGAAGGCAAAATTTCTCGTGGACATTTACATTTCATTTATAGAAAAGCCTGGAAAATGTATTTGCATGGGTGGTAGCTTATTATTAGATATTATGCGATTAAAGTGCCCTTCTAATGCTTAATTGCTCATGCCTACACATATTTCTAAAATCTTAATCCCTGGTAAAGAACCTCTTAGTAATACTTGACAATGCAATAAATTCAATGGAGTGGACTACTATTGCGGGTACTAAACAGCTATCATATAGAGAAAAAAACTGGACAAAATGGTAATGGAATTACCCATAAAAAGTTATGGTCGCCAGCTGGTATTAGGATTAAATTTTGATGTTTGAAACCTTCTGGTTTTAGTATTAATAACTTGCTAGTTAGAATTCATTATGGTCATCATAGTAAATTTCAAACGTCCTAAATAGTGAGTTCTTTGGAAGGGTAATGTGGACTTAAGGCTTAACTGTGACAATGATTCTTTTGTATCTAGTAAGGGTAGGAGATCCCCGGTCTGTGACAGCTAGAATAATATGCATTGTTCCTAGTCTTTCAGCCCGTGGAATTATAAAATAGGCATTTGCAGAATCTGAATTTTCAATCTTTAAAGGAGTTGCTGTCGCCCCGTTCGTATGCGTATAGGTTCCAGGTTCTCCGTAGTAAAACCATCGGTAGGATAAACCATCTCCATCTGGATCAATGCTGCCTTCTGCACTGAGTTCGATTCGATCTCCCACTTTTGCATTGATTGATTCCGGAGTTTTTAGATTTATAACCGGTGGATGATTTGCATCCTTATATTCTTTGATAGTCCAGTCCATTCTCGCTACAAAATCATTTTGAAAGGCTTCTCTCCAGCGAAAAATAGTCGCTTTGTTATTGGTGTGCCATTCTCCATCAAAGCCTAAAACTTCGTCTTGGGCGTCGGTCCATAGGGCATGAGTCTCAGGCTCGGAAAACCATTTTTCCGTTCTCGGTTGATAATACTCGTATCTACCACCCCAGTTTCCGTAGTCTGGCCGCTCAGGATTTCCCATCCCGGTATGAATCAAATGCATAAAACTAGGTGAGTCTCCTTCCATCAAATAGTCCATCTGTGGGTACTCTGCACCCAACGGTCCCTTGCTACGAATGTGCTCATCCAGCCAAGGATTATCCACTATTTCGAAATTACCACCAGCAAAACGTCCATGAAATTTATCTCCACTGATTCCAGACCATGTGCCATGATGATATGCTCCAAAAGGATGTATGCCTGGACTGGCGATATAAAATAATTCAGGAAATGTCTTCCTTAGCCAAGGTCCGCTATCATCTTGATCGAAAATCGTGTAAACCCGCAATTTTGAGACAAACTCAGCTACTTTCTCAGGTGAGCGGGTTTCTTTTACTTTCCAGAGTGCTTGTGCAAGGCAGTTTGGACCTCCCCAGACCAATACCCATACCGGTCTTTCATCATCTGAATCCACTGATTTGATAATCAATTCTGAGCCTTCTGAATCCATTCCTTCACCTACAGCTTCCATTCCATACTTGGGAATTCCTTCTTTAAGAATGGATTTCAAATATTCTTCAGTAGGATAACCTTCTTCGTGTTTTTCTAAATTGTCACGGACTTTTCCATAAGCTGTTAAAATTTCACGAATTCTCCATGCTGCAAGTTTATCCCGCTGATGCCGGGAAGTAGTAGCGACGAGTCCTTCCACATCCCATTGATTTGAATAGGTTAAAAAGCGAACCAAAGACATCGCATCATCAGGCTCATTTTCAATATCCGTTAGGACAATTATTCGTTCCTTTTCTGTTGTGCTTTGTGCAAAAAGGTCTGTGTGTCCAAAAAATAAAATGCTAAAAAAAATGAGGTTATACTTTAGCTGTTGATTCATGGGTTATAAGTTAAAGGTAAAATGAAGTCTAGCTTCAATGGGTTATTTTGCTTTTAAAATCAATATGGCATCTTCCCAGCCTTGTGGAGGAGTCAGTTGGCGAACCTCGCCTGCCTGGAATTCTTTCGCTTGATTTATCCTGCCTTCACTTGGGTCAAACCAATGTGCTTCTGCCGTTTTGTCAAGTATGTTTTTTATGGTTGCTTCGGAGATATTGGAGAAATAGACGAGAAGCATTTGTCCGGATGCTAGTTTGACAGCAGTTTTAAGACTTTCATCTGAACTTTCAGTGCCTTGTAAGATGCTCTGGTCTGGAATCCATTCGGACCAATTATTCTCGGTAAGAAAGTCTTTTGCAAGTTGGGTAAATTGAACTGCACCGGGGAAATTCAATGCTTGTTGCCAGGTATAGCCACAACTATAATCCCCCCGATTGCCTCTCATTGGCCAGATAGGACTAGCTCCATACGTGTGGCCTGCACCTCCGGCAAAGAAAGTATGGTAAACCTGGCGGCGCAAACGAACGGGAGTCACCCAGCCACAATAATGGCCATAAGCTCCAAATTCATAAGAACCCTCTAGAAATAGCGCTGGTTTTTTGGGATTATCAAGCTTGTATTCACGAATCATGGCAGGATAGACTTCCTGCACTTCCTTCCATACTTCCACTCCATTTGCAGTAATCCATGCATCTTGGTGAAACCAATTGGAGGAGTTTTGATTTACGTCCCCATCAGGGTGGTAGGTGATAAACAGTTCTTGCCAAGCGGGGTCAGCTTTGTCCCATTGTAAAGATTTTCCAGTTACTCCAGAGGCTAATCCTTCTGCCATTGCCCTAAATACAGCACGGGAATCCACGGTATTTTCTTCCGCTGGGGTTCCTTCAGGATTATAAAGACCTTTGGCATCTCCTCCCAAAACCCAGAGAATGTGTGGCTCATTCTGGTATCTATTTCCTAGAAAAGCTCCGTATTCTTTCGCTTCCTGTTCTGTAAATTCTACATGTGCCCCGCCAAATTGCTTTGAGATATATGCTCTACCCCAATTCGGAAGTAGCGCGATGTACATGTTTCGCTGTTTGATGGCATCGATGATGTAATCTGCATGATCCCAATAATCATTTGGGGCTTCCGGACTGCCTCCATCCACTAGCAAAGGCTCAGCTGTATTTGGGTTGTCCTCATCTCCTGTGAACGGTTTATGGCCATAAGCATTGGCAGCATTATGAGGACCATTCTCAATTCCACCGCCGTGAGGATACCAAAATGCTACAGATTGAATGACATTGAAACCTATCTTCTGTCTGTTATCCAGGTATTCATCGACTTCTTCACGTGTGAGTTGCTGAAACATGCCCCAGCCCGTATCTCCAATCCAAAGAAACGGTGTGCCATCAGCATGTTCAATATAATGTCCGTTGGTGGCGACTTCGAGTTTGCCATGGCTCTCCCAAGGTGCCTGTGCAAACACATTTACTGAAGATAGAAGTATGACTAGCGTAAAAATTAAGTGTCTTTCCATGGTTACTTTGGTTTTCATGTTGGGTTATTTTAAAAATACAAATTATCCGCTACTTTGCCAGTAGGGTTGAATTGACACTGTAAAAGATAGCTTAGTATGACTCGTTTCCCAATTAAATTCAGCTAGTGCGTAATTCCGTATCATCATAGACGTTAAACTTTAAATAAAATCGAGGATGACTCAAGAGACACACAATAGGATGATTATAATGTATGCGAGATTCCTTCCGATAACAATTGGGATGACCATTGAAAAACAATTATAAACAGATGAAAATCCCGTTAAAGGCGGACGACATATAGGGGGATGATTATATAGTGTATCCACCGTTTCAGCACATTTGCTTGTTGTTAGGGCGCGATGGGCTGTCGCAGCAGCGGGCCAGGCGGCTGTCCCGATAGCTATCGGGATGTGCGCGGAAGCTTTGCTGCGACTTGGCTTTTTGCCTGCCTGTCCGGTAGGCAGGGTTCTTTTGGGCCAAGCCAAAAGAACAGAGAAATCGAGCCTGCCTGAGTCAGACAGGCATAACTCAAGCGTCACACTGAGGGGTGTTTATAAAACCTGCAAAATTCTATCCCGATTTTCGGAACAGGTAATGACCTTTAAAAATCAAATTATAATCATATGAAAAAGCCTAAGAGATTAATTATTATTTTACTTCTTGCTGGATTTTCCTGTGAAGTAAATGAAGCTGAGGAACCAGTAGTGGAAGAGGTACTTAACAAAGATTACCCTTTGATTTTGCTTCAGTCAGATCTTTTCACTCCTCCAGGGCAGATAAGGTCAATAGATTTCTCTCAGTTTGAATTTGAACGGCACATTTCGAGAACTGACCTCTACTATGATAAAGATGGAAACAATATTCTTTCAATAGGGATCAATATGACCGAACCCTCCGAAGGACAGAATTTTGCCAAATTAGATACAATTGGAGCGACTGTTTACATCTATGAATTAGATCAGCTTTTGGAGGAACATAACTATGATTTCAGGAATGGAAATTTTGGGATTTCTGGTTCGAGAACATATTCCTTTGATGATTTGGGTAGACGATATCAAGAGTTTGACCAAAATGAAGTCCTTCGTGCAACCTATTTCTATAATGATTCTGGACAGTTGGAATCCAAAAAGTATGGTGAAAATCAAGAAATGGAGTGGGATCAATTTATATATGATGATCAGGATAGGTTGTTAAGACAAGTGTATTGGGGATCAGGAGATGCTCCACTAAGAGATTTCTATTATAGGTATAATGCGCTTGGTAAGTTAGAGGCAAAAGAGACTTGGGAGTTGGGATCAGATTCTAGGAAAGACGCATTCCAATATTTTTATAACGGAGAAAATCAATTGGTTGAAGAAATTGAATATGATCCTAATTTTGGTTTTATCCAGCTGATGAAGAAAGAGTACAGCTATTTTTCCACAGATTGAATCCAATTTTTGGATCAGTTAATTAGGAAAAAGTTATGCCTGATTTTCGACTTTCCATTATTTGTAGAAAAACTCGATACGATTCATTTGGATATTAAAAGTAAAAGCGGCTCGATTTGATTTTTGGAGCCGCTTGAAGTAAGAGAAAAGTTGATGAGTATGTTGGAGAGTTATGATCGATTAAAATAGCTCGATTAATTGTAAATGAGATTTTATTGCTGTGAGAAAGTTTATTTCACGAAAATTGGTTTATTTCCAATTTGTAGTATAATCTCTACCCCTTGCGTTTCTATGATTAACTATGCCCAAAGATCGTTTTTGCTCATTTTTTTATTGGTTGTTTCTAGCTCTCTTTCCGCTGAGTCACTGCTCGAAGTCAGGGTTAACTTAGCAGGGTACCCAACTCATTCACCTAAAAAAGCGCTTGTACTGAGTCAAGAGAAATTGAAAAATAAAATTCTTTTGAAAAGGGAGAGCGGGGAAGTGGTTGTAACCTTTAAACTGACAGAACTGGAATCAGCATGGCATCCATTTTCCCACGCTTATTCAATTGATTTTTCTACCATCACAGAGCAGGGGAAATATTTTTTTGAAATTAACGACAAACAGATTAAAAGTGAAGTTTTCTCCATTGGAGTATATCCTGATTGGCAGGAAGATGTAGTGAGTTTTATAAGGACTCAGCGATGCGGTTTCAATCCATTCACGGGTCAATTCTGTCACCAACAGGATGGTCTGGGTTTTTTTGGAATCAAAGAAGATTCTACCAGAATAGATGCTACCGGAGGATGGCATGATGCGGGTGATCAGTTGAAGTATTTGATAACAAGCAGTAATACAGCCGCTAGATTACTAATGGCTTATCAAATGAATCCAGATGCTTTTATTGATGTGGTAAATGCACGTGGTTTAGCCGGGGGAAATGGTATTCCGGATGTGTTGGACGAAGCTAAATGGGGGTTGGAATGGCTCCTTAAATTACATCCAAGTCCAGGAGAATTGTATCACCAAGTAGCTGATGATAGAGATCATCGCGGATTTAAACTACCACATCAAGATAATGCTGATTATGGATGGGGCCCAAATAGTTTCAGGCCTGTTTATTTTGCTGATGGTCAGCCACAGGGATTATCAAAGTATAAGAGTGAAGCTACTGGAATTGCGAATCTTGCAGGACGATCTGCTGCTGCTCTAGCGTTAGGCTATCAGGTGTTTAGCCAATTTGAAAAATACCGGATTTTTGCTGAGACCTGTTTACAAGCTGCGCTGGATCTTTATGAAATGGGGCAAAAACAAGAAGGATATCAGCAGGGAAATAGTTTTTCGGCTCCATATCGCTATGAAGAAAATACATGGGCTGATGACATGGAGTGGGCAGCTGCTGAACTTTTCAAAATCACAAAACATGAGGATTTCCTTGATGAGGCCCGTAACTATGCTGAAATCATTAATACATGGTCATGGATGGAAAGGGATACTGCCAGTCATTACGAGATGTATCCCTTTGTTAATATGGGACACTATGCACTTTGGCAGGTAGGTACGGATGATGATAAGGAGAAAATGGCTGGTTACTATGAGCATAATCTCGAGCAAATCCAAAAGCGGGTAGATAGAAATCCGTATGGTGTAGGTCATTTGTTTATCTGGTGCTCCAATAACCTTGCAGCAGCTGTTGCCACTCAAGCTATGCTTTATGAAGAGATGACAGGTTCTCAAAAGTTTAGACCCTTGATGCAAGACCACATCAACTGGCTTTTGGGTTTGAATCCTTGGGGAAGCAGTATGATAACGGGGTTACCTGAAGGAGCGGATTTTCCTGTGGATGTGCACATGCCTTTTTGGAGGATTTTAAATAAATCAGTGAAAGGAAGTCTCGTGGATGGACCACTTTGGTCTACCATACATGACCTAATGCTTGGGATAGAACTAGAACAAAAAGATGAATACAGTCACCTTCAACCCACGCATGTAAAATACATGGATGATTGGATGGACTACAGTACCAATGAGCCTACGCTGGATGGATCCGCAGAATTGCTCATGATTTTAACATACCTGAACTATGATTAGGTATATTTTTTCAATTCTATTCTTCATACTGATTAATACAACCCAAGCGCAAGTAACTATTGATAACTATGGTGCCATAGTCCGATCTGATACCAGTCAAAAGACGGTCTATTTGTGTTTTACCGGTCATGATTATGTTGAGGGATTTGATCTTGTGCTTGATGTTTTAAAGGAAACTAATAGTAAAGGCAATTTCTTTTTGACTGGAGATTTTGTTAGAAATCACCCACACTTGGTTACAAAAATGGCAAAAGCAGGACATTTGGTAGGGGCTCATTCTGACAAACATCTCCTGTATTGTGATTGGGATAAAAGAGATAGTTTATTGATTCGGCCAAATGAGATCCAAAAGGATATTTTAGAGAATGTGCGAGAGTTGGAAAGACTTGGAATTTCCCCTAAAATATTCATGCCTCCCTATGAATGGTATAATACTGAAGTAGTAGAAATTGCATCAGAGTTAGACCAGACCACTGTGAATTTCTCACCTGGTACACGTTCAAATGCAGACTATACAACTCCTGATATGCGGAATTATATTTCCAGTATGGATATTTTAACGAGTATTTATAGCTATGAATCCAGCTATGGATTAAATGGATTTCATTTACTTATCCACCCGGGGACTGACCCCCTACGGAAGGATAAGTTTTATTTCCATTTGGAGGGCCTGATCAAAGAATTACGGCATAGAGGTTATGGTTTTGACACCTTTTAAACGAATTTTCTGATTCTCACAAATAATATCACTGCCTTAGTAAAGTAGATAATCGTCCACAACTGCCCTTAATAATCAATTTCCCCTTTTTCAATAAGAGCAGGTAAGAAAGTGGATGTACATAAAATCATGTAAAATGTATTCATTTTACCGCGTCGACATTATTTCTAACTTTAGAAGTTTAGGACACTTTTTAAAACTATAAAAAAATGCTGGGGGTGCCTTTTGATTTTTGGATGTTTTTAGCAGGACTTGGTATATTCCTTTTCGGAATGCGTCATTTGGAGGACGGAATCAAAGGTCTTGCAGGAAAATCATTTCAACACTTTATCAAACGATTTACCAATAGAAGTTGGAAAGGTATACTCACCGGAACATTTGTAACCGCAATCCTGCAAAGCAGTTCCATGGTGACATTGCTTGTCCTTGCCTTTCTTGGAGCGGGAATGCTATCCTTAAAGAATGCCTTGGGGGTTGTTCTTGGAGCAAATCTGGGGACAACAATCACTGCATGGATAGTGGCTACTCTTGGTTTTAAAATGAACATTGCTGATTTTTCGTTTCCGTTTCTGGCAGTTGGAATTTTGTCATATTTATTTTTGGAGAGTAGACCGGTTTTAAAAAATATCGGAGGTTTTTTAATAGGTTTTGGGCTGTTGTTTCTGGGGCTTGATTTTATGAAAGACGCACTTGATAAGGTTGCTGGCCAGATTGATATTACCACTTTTGCACAGTATGGACTTTGGGCTTTTTTACTTCTAGGATTGATTGTGACGGCTTTGGTACAATCGAGCTCTGCGATGATTGTAATAATTTTAAGCACGCTGAATGCAGGGTTGATCGATGTCTATCAATCCTTTGCAATGATAATAGGTGCCAATATGGGGACAACTTCCACATTGCTCCTGGGGTCAATTGGAGGAACGGCAGACAAAAAACGACTTGCCATTGCCAATGTGATATTTAATTTGACAGCAGGAATCATCATCTTTCTGTTTTTAAAACAAGTAGTTGATGGCGCATATACTTTTTTCAATATGATCGATCCCTTGATGGAACTTGTTTTGTTAAACACTCTCTTAAACTTGGTAGGGATTTTACTTTTTTTACCATTTTTGGGTGCTTTCCAGAATTTTTTAAAGAAACGTTTCAAAAGTGCTGAACCTTCAGGTGAAACGCTGTATGTAAAAAATATTTCTGCTGAATTCCCTGTTGTGGCTCTCAAGGCAATAAAGGATGAATTGGATCAGATGTATAGTTATGTCCAGGATTTTGTATATCATAGTTTTGCTCTTGGATCTGTATCACCAAAGTCCTCTGGATGGAAGTCAATTTTCCAAACAGCAATTAATATCAATGAGAAATATGATAAAATAAAACGAATAGAAGATGAATTATCAAGCTTTTATGCACTGCTACAAGAGCAGAATCTAAATACAAGTGAATCTGAAGAGTTAACTTCAAGCATGCTGTCTCTTCGATCTCTGGTGTATGGAGCCAAGGATATCAAGGATGTTGCCCATAATATCAAATACATGGCCGAAAGTGAAGATCCACTAGCTAATGAAGTTTTAAGCAGGTTACAAGCTTTCGTAAAAACTCAGACTGAAGCTGTGTATGTAAATGGTCAGGGAAAAGGTGAAAACACCTTGATTTTGAAAGAAATGATAGATAAGAATGAGGTCTTTTATGAAGAAATGATTGCCTTTTTATACGAGAACATTAAAAACCATTCAAAAAAGGGTGTCCCCATTTCTACAATGGTCAATGTGATAAAGCAAACCGTTTCTTCTATGAGCAATTTATGCATCGCTTTTCAGGTAAAGCAAAACGAAATTGAAACTGTTGAAATCTAA
This sequence comes from Algoriphagus aurantiacus, assembly GCF_035156405.1. Classification (NCBI taxonomy): domain Bacteria; kingdom Pseudomonadati; phylum Bacteroidota; class Cytophagia; order Cytophagales; family Cyclobacteriaceae; genus Algoriphagus; species Algoriphagus aurantiacus. The sequence goes on from NZ_JAXRUT010000033.1 coordinate 43,226, forward strand.
AAAATTGTAAACATTTCAACTGCTTTATTTACACTAGTTTTCACTGGTGGTTTGCAACCTTAACGGGTTTTTTGATATCTTATACAGGACATAGTTCTTGAAACCTGTTAGTCCCGAATATCGCGTTAGATCTCCTGTATCTGAAGCTATCGATGGGTCGCTGACAGGACTTCAATTATACCTCAAAAACCTAAATTTTTCATCAAACAAACCTAAGGTAGCTAGGGGGGAGACCATGAAATGCTCCGTTAAAGCGAACTAAGTCTTAAAAATTAAAACCAATAAACTCATTCCCATGAAACAGTTTTTTGCTTGCATCAGCCTTTTGATTTTAATGAGTGGAACCGGAGTTTTTGCCCAGACACTTAACATGGACAATTATTTTGCCTGGTGCATTGTGCCATTCGACAATCTAAACCGTTCCCCCGAACAGCGGATTGAGATGCTGAAAAATCTTGGTTTTGAATCGTATGCCTATGACTGGCGCGCAGAACACCTGCCCGAAATGGCGAATGAAATCAGTTTGGCCCAGAAAAACGGAATTGAAATGAATGCCGTTTGGATGTGGCTGGATGATAAAGATACAGTTGGAAACCTGTCGGCAAATAACTGGAAAGTGCTTCAGACGCTTGAGGAAAGCGGTCTAAAAACACAAATCTGGGTGAGTTTCCCGGAAGACTATTTCGATAATATGACCGAACAGCAGCGGTTGGAAAAGGCAGTGGACATAGTTGGTTACGTGAGCAGTGAAGCTAAGAGGCTGGATTGCAAAGTGGGATTGTATAACCACGGAGGCTGGTTTTGGACGGCCCGAAAACCTCGTGAAAATTTGTGAAGAACTGGACGGAAACGATGTGGGTATTATCTTCAATTTTCACCACGCACATGAAATGATTGACGAATTCCCGGAACTTGTTCCACTCATGAAATCCCACTTGTGGGTGGTTAATTTGAATGGAATGAATGCTGAAGGTCCAAAAATTCTGCCTATTGGCACCGGCGAAAGTGAGGCTGAAATGCTAGCTGTTTTAAAAAAGAATGGTTTTACCGGTCCTTTTGGCATTTTGGGCCATGTGGAAGAGGCCGATGTGGAACTGGTTTTAAAAGAAAACCTAAATGGATTGAAGGAGGTTTTGGGGAAAAATAAATAGTAGATTTCCTATTTTTAAAGTCTTAAATGTAATCAGTCAGCTACCTACCTACAAAGGCGTAGTATAGCAGCGCTGCAAGCCGGCCTAATCCTAGTCACGGCCTATTATTTATTCAAGCATTGTCCCCGACTGAGCATATGCAACTACGCTTTCCTATCAATTTGAATTTGCATTTCGTACTTCAGATCGTAACTTAATGTTATGGAGCAAGCTTAATTAAGGACAGATAAATGTGGGTTATTAGTAAAGCTGTTTATATATAATTACCCTAGATATTTTTTGGGTTTGGCTTGTAAACAAGCATGTTTTTACAAACTCCCAATCAAGGATTGAAATAGAATTAAAATAATTAACTTTTATAAACTCAACAATTAACCTATTAACCATGGCTTACCTGAAAAAAACCTTTAAAATTCCGATCATTTTGGTCTTCTTTTTAGTCTTTGCTTCCACCGTCATGGCGCAAGATGGGACCATTCACCCACTCGAAGCACCCGCGGAGCCAAAAGCCATTCCACTTGGAACGGGTGGAGTCGATAACCAGCCCGCCCCAGAGACCTGGTTTCGGCAGTGGGGCGATCCAATGGCCCGAAATATCTCTATAGCAACACTTACCCCTTTCCTTCCAGAACCAGGAAAGGCTAACGGTGCTACCGTGATCGTCGCGCCGGGGGGAGGTTTCAGCTGGCTTTCAATGGGCAACGAGGGATGGGAAGTCGCTGAGGCACTAGCGAAAGAGGGAATCACCGCATTCGTCCTTAAATATCGGCTCAACCCAACACCTGAGTCACTCGAAGATTTTACCGCATGGATGAATCGACCTCGTACGGCCCCAGTCCCATCTTCCGATTCTACACAAGCGACGGCACCACCGAGGCCACCCCAGCGAGACTTATCCAATCAACTTGAGGACGCCGAAGCGGCTTATGCTATGATCGTAAAACGTGCTAAGGAGTGGGGTGTCGATACTACAAGAATAGGAATGATCGGATTCTCAGCAGGCGCAGGCCTCACCATGCACTCCACCCTTAATTCTAAGACGATGAAGCTTGCCTTCATCGGACCTATCTATGGGGGAATGGGACCAGTGGAAGTCCCGGAGAATGCACCACCCATGTTTAATGTTATTGCCACTGATGATTTTCTGTTTCTTGGTCAGACTGGTGTGATTGAATCTTGGTACAAAGCAGGCCGACCAGTCGAGTTTCATCTTTACCAGAACGGCGGTCACGGTTTCGGCCTCGGAAATCCCAACCGCACAAGCAATCGCTGGTTCGATGCCTTTATACACTGGCTAGATGTGAATGAGTTTCTTTCTGCTAGTCAAGGGGAATGATTTAAGGAGTAATTCCTTTACTGAGGCTGTCTCATAACTTGGGACAGCCTCTTCTAGTTATATGGAATGCAACTCGGATTTCAGATGAAAAGCTTTTATGTGAAGCTTTCACTTTGCGAATAGGCTAACAGATTGATAATATATAAAATAGAGATGGACTATAGGTAATTAGTCTTGCTTAGCTAATTACAAATTTGTTGTAATATATAAGTATAGTCGAAACACCCAGTCCAAAAGAAATGTAACTGGCAGTGTATTTTCCGATCCAATTTGAGCACCCGTTCTGGTGATTTTGATCATTTTTCAAACAAATCCCAAGCCTTAAATTTTTGTACTAAAACATCTTTTTGGAATGAAGCCTGAAATAACTATTGCACTTACATTTCTTGCAAAAGACACCTTCCTTTTCCCACCTCATTTTTATAAAATCAATACAGATGAATTCTTCCGGAAATTGCAAATTAAAACATTCTTGGTCAGAGTGCTTGATTTTGACCAATTATTCCTTTTTCTATGAGGGTTACCAATTGATTTTCAGTTATTAATCTAAATTGATAGGCTACTGCCAAGATTCCGTATATTCATGTTAAAATTTTTAACTGTAATGATCTCATCATGGAAAATACAGAACTGTCAAATACTCCTTTGTTGAATCCTCGGCTTTCTGAGGATGAAAAATTAGACCAGGTTAATATGGAATGGGAAAGGCTTTATAAGCATTTTAAAGAGAAGGCAGCAACAGGAAAAAAGCATTTTTATTTCTATAAATATGTGAGTATCCTGCTAGCTGCAGTGACTACTATTGTATCTTCTTTACAGTCAATTTACTTATCAACATTCCCTCAATGGATTTTACCGGTGATCAGTGCAGGAGCAACGGTGGCGGTAGCTTTTTTGGGTGCTTCCAGCTCTCAGAAGATTTGGATCAATTCACGGACTACCGGACAGCAACTGCAAACAGAAAAATTTTTTTTTAACCAGCAAGCTGGAATATATAGGACTTCCCAAAATGAAGAAAGCATCAGGTTATTTTCAGAAAGATTGATTCAAATCTGGAATGAAGGCCATGGGAAATGGGAGCAAACGGTAGGAAATGATTAGCAATTAATTAGTGCAAAGGTGAGTTAAGATGTCCTAAAACCGGAAAGACAAACACCTCATAGCCAATCGTTAGCGTTTATTGTAAGATATTCGCAAATAACCAATAGTGAATTACAATCAAAGGCAGATATGAGAAAGGTAATTGCAGCAATCAATATGACACTTGATGGGTTTTGCGACCATACGGTATTTCTGCCAGATGAAGAAATACATCAACATTATGCGGAACTATTACGTGACGCAGATGCGATTCTATACGGAAGAGTAACCTATCAACTTATGCAATTTTGGCAAACTCTGGTAAACAATCCATCAGTTGAAAAATCAATGGATGACTTTGCTGTGGCTATAGACAAAATCCCAAAAATTGTCTTTTCTCATACGCTGAAAGATACAGACCCTAAAGCTATCGGGTGGGACAGTGCTAGATTGTCCAAGCAAACTGTTGAAGAGGAAGTTTTAGAACTCAAACAATCACGCAATGGTGGGAGTAAAGATATTTTTGTTGGCAGTCGGAGTTTAATTATACAGCTAATGAAACTTAATTTGATTGATGAATACCAACTTTGTGTTCACCCTGTAATTGCAGGAAGCGGTTCGCCATTATTTGAAAATATAAACGACAGGACTATTCTTAAACTCATAAAGACTAAAAGCTTTAGTGGTGGTGCAGTAGTGCTTTACTATGAACCGACAAACTAAAATACAACGGACCACAGTTGCACGGTTATTCAGTTTTAAAATATTTGTAAACTCCATTCCGGCGAATAGTATTGAACATTGATGTACANGGTGCAGTAGTGCTTTACTATGAACCGACAAACTAAAATACAACGGACCACAGTTGCACGGTTATTCAGTTTTAAAATATTTGTAAACTCCATTCCGGCGAATAGTATTGAACATTGATGTACATTCTACTCACTCCGAAGACTTTTGACAGGGTTCATCAATGCTGCTTTCAAAGCTTGAAAACTGATAGTAAATAGAGTGATCAGTAGCGCTCCGACTCCGGTTGCGACAAATATGCTCCATGAAATCATCGTGCGGTATTCATATTGTCCAAGCCATTTATTCATGAAATAGATGGAGATAGGAATGGCCAGGCCACAGGAAATAATCACTAATATCACAAAGTCTTTGGAGAGCATTTGCCAAAGACTGAGAACTGATGCGCCCATTACTTTTCGGATCCCAATTTCCTTGGTTCGCTGCTCTGCTATGAAAGCGGCAAGACCAAATAGTCCAAGGCAACTGATCAATAAGGCGAGTGCACTGAATATGGTCGCTAATTTGCCAATACGAACTTCTGACCGGAATTTAGCATCATATGCTTCATCTGCAAAGGTGTAGTCAAAAGGTGCAGATGGAGCGATGCTATTCATCACAGCTTGTATTTTCGGCAAAGCTTCATGAGCGCTGGCAGTTGGATTCATTTTGATATACATCCATGGCATATCACCTTCAGATAGAAAAATGATTGAAGGATCAGTTGGCTCGTAAGGAGAGCCCTTTACCATATCCTTCACCACTCCGAGAATCTGGTAGGTGCCCCTTAACACTCCGTTTGTGGTCCATGTCAAAGATTCACCGACAGGATTTTCCAGTCCCATTACCTTTAATGCTGATTCATTGATGACAATGCCTGATAGGTCTGTAGGAAAATCACGAGAAAAATCACGGCCTTCTATAAATTCCCAGCCAATCGTTTTTCCATACTCATGGGTTACAAAAATGGTATTGAAGGAAGGATCAAACTTTTGATCCCGCCAGGCAAAGCCGCCATTCCATCCCCTTGTATCTGTAATCGAATAGTTAGCCTCTGCGATTTCTTCTACTACTCCTGTACTTTTCAATTCATTTCGAATAGCGTTGTACTTTCCAGTAAATTCTGGAGAGGCGGCGCGAATAGAAATCAAACCTTCACGGGAATATCCAATAGGTCGATTCTTGGCATGCTGTATCTGCTGATATACTATGATGGTTCCGATAATAAGTGAAATGGACACCGTGAACTGCAAAACTACCAGAGATCTTCTGGGTAAAGCAGAAAATCTGCCTCCCTTAAATGTTCCTTTTAATATTTTAATTGGCTTTAATGAAGAGAGAAACAGTGCAGGATAACTACCAGCCAACAATCCTGTAAAAACAGTAAAACAGATACACGCCATCCAAAACTCAATGCTCGCCAAGGGGAGAGAAATCGCTTTATCCGAGACGGAATTGAACCATGGCAGGCTAAGCTGGACAATCAACATGGCTATGACTGCCGCCAAAAAGGCAACCACCAGCGTCTCCCCTAAAAACTGTTGAATGAGCTGACTACGCCGGGAGCCAATTGATTTTCTAATGCCAACTTCTTTGGCTCTTTTCTCCGAACGGGCGGTACTCAGGTTCATAAAGTTGATACAGGCCAACAGCAAAACAAAAATCCCAGTTGCGCTATAATACCAAACCGACATCATACGCTTACTTGTCACAAATTCCCCGTTTTTGTAATCTGAATCCAAATGCCATTTGCTCATGGGGTGGAGAAAAACCTCCGGCTTGGTTTCTTTGCGTTCATCATCCACATGTGGTAGCATTACATCTTTGATAACCTTCGAGATTTCGGCAAAATCTCCTTCAGGATAGATTTGTACATAGATATACACGAAGTAATTCTCCCAGGAATCCAGCGATCCCCACCCATCGATGTATAGATCAAGCGGAGCAAAATAGGAGGCATCATTGAAAGAAGAGTTCTTTGGTAAGTCTTCGTAAACGCCTTTCACAAGTAAATCCCACTTCGCATCCATTTGCACTATCTGATTAATTGGATCAGTATCTCCAAACAATTTTTTAGCAACAGATTCTGAAATCAAGACAGAATTCATGTCTTTAAGTTGACCAGTTCCCTGAATCATCTTTAAGGTCAATATGTCCACACCCTCAGGTTGCATGAAATAGCCACTCTGGGTAAACCTGTTATCTCCGAAAGCAAGGACACGCTCTTCTGTGCGACCACGGATCATAGCGACATTTTTAAAATGTGCAGCATACTCGGTTTTAAGAAGGGTTCCCAGGCCTGTCACATGCGCGATATTGGCTTCCCTTTCTCCACCCCAAACTTCGGAACGATACACTTCGGCAATATCTTCGTAGTTGTCATGATATTTATTGAAAGACAGTTCATCGTAAACCCATAAACCAATCATTATGGCCACTGCCATACCCAGTGCCAGACCTCCAATATTGATCATTGAATAGCCTTTGTTTTTCACCAGATTTCTCCATCCAATTTTAAAATAGCTCTTATACATACCGTAGTTGTTTACAGGTTGATATCCATCCATTTTTTTTACAATTCCCGGCCGGAAAAGCAGCAGAACATCCACTGCAAACTTCCAATCGGCTTTTCTCTTCCCGATTTCTTCCACTCTTTCGCCATACAACTCAATTAGATCTCCCTCAATAGTATCCCTTAAATCCCGGTGGCAAAACCATCGGAAGAAGTGGAGGGGAAGTTTTGGAGGAGAATATTTCATATTATTCTGATCTTAGGCTTCTCACCGGATTGGCGATGGCCGCTTTGATCGCCTGCGAACTCACGGTGAGCACTGCAATCACAAGAGCCCCCAGTCCTGCAACAGCAAACATCCACCACGCTATTTCGATCCTATAGGCAAAATCCCGCAGCCATTTGTCCATGAGATACCAGGCAACCGGAGAGGCAATGAGGAAAGCGATGACCACCAATCCCAAAAAGTCTTTGGACAACAATCCGGCAATGCCACTGACACTTGCGCCCAGGACTTTGCGTATGCCTATCTCTTTGGTGCGTTGCTCCGCCATATAAGCTGCCAGGCCATAAAGTCCCAGGCAGGCTATAAAAATGGCAAGTGTGGCAAATACATTAAAAATGTTCCCCATTTGTTGCTCGCTGCGATAGAGATTATTTAAATCCTGGTCAAGAAAGCTATAGGTAAATGGATAAGAGGGATTGAGTTCATGGCTGACTTGCTCCAATGCCTTTATGGTAGCTTCAGTATTGCCCGGTTGGGTGCGCACTACGACCAAACCTCCCCATTTGTTCAGGCGCAAGACCAGAGGCTCCATCTCATATTGAAGCGATTTGAAATTAAAATCCTTTACCACACCTATGATTGTTCCTCTGTCACCACCGAAAGTAAGATTTTGCCCCACTGCATTACTGATATCCATTTCCATTACCTGCATGGCTTTTTCATTGATCACATAATTGGAACTGTCTCCTTTGAATGCTTCGGAGAAGCTGCGCCCCGTAAGCATTTGCATCTTAAAAACATCGACAAAATGTTCATCGACATCCATGGACGGGATGACAATTTGAGAATCTGGAGCTTTCCCTTCCCATACGACATCCAGGGTCCCTGAAATAAGTGTTGTCGGCAAATCTGAAATGACAGAGAAATCCGCTGTCAACGGATTTTGAGACAATGTTGCCTTCAAAGCCTGTTGTTTTCCCCATATATCACCGGTCATCGGCATATATATCAGGTTCGATTTGTCAAAACCTAGGTTCCTGTTTTTTATGAAGTCCAACTGCCTGTAAACGACAGCCGTTCCAACGAGCAGAACAATCGCGATAACAAACTGCCCAACTACCAACCCGTTCCGGAATAAGAGGTTTCCCCCTACGGATTTTAATTTCCCCTTCAACACGTTTATAGGTTTGAACCCCGAAAGAAACAGGGCGGGATAGCTGCCTGAAACCATGCCGGTAAGCACTGCAATGGCAATAAGACTGACCCATAATTTCCAATCCAACAAATGAAAAGTAAGTTCTTTTTCAGTCAGGACGTTAAAAACGGGCAGGAATAAAAAAACAATCGAAATGGCTACAAACAAGGAAAGAAATGAAATGATCAACGATTCGCCCAAAAACTGGAGAATGATCTGGTAGCGTCCTGCCCCAACTACTTTTCGGAGCCCTACCTCTTTTGCCCGACGTGCGGAACGTGCTGTTGCCAGATTCATAAAGTTGATGCAGGCAACAAGTAGAATAAAAACGGCCACTACGAAAAAGATATTTACATATTGTATGTTGCCATGTCCTGGCAGATCAATCTGAAAATTGGAGCGGAGATGAATGTCAGTCAAAGGTTGAAGCTGAAAATCTATCTTCGCATGTTGCTCATGCGCCTTGTAAATCTTGTCTATCCGTTCAATTAGTTGCTGTATATCCGAAGGTGAAGAACCGATGTTTTTATAAAATTGTAAATAGGTATAAAAGTTAAAAGTGTTCCAAACATTGTTTTGCAAATCATAATTCGACTTTGCCAGAGCTGACATGGGGATGATGAAATCAAACTGCAAATGTGAATTGGAAGGTCCATTGGCCAAGATACCAGTCACGGTAAAGTTCTCATTATTGTTGATGCGGATATACTGCCCTAAGGCTTCTTCTTTTCCAAAATACTTTCTTGCCATATTTTCCGTGATCAAAATCCCATTCGGATCATTCATGGCAGTGTTGGAGTTCCCTTGCAATAAAGAGTAAGAAAAGAACTCAAGGAAATTGGAATCCGCAAAAAATAACCCCTTTTCTTCAAATTTATGTTCCCCGGCTTCAAAAAGGGCGGTAGAGAGCTTGCTCAATCTTACCGAGTTTTCTATTTCGGGCATTTCTGCCTGTAAACCGCCTGCCATACCCGCAGGACTGACCGCGGCTTTAAAATCCCCTGCACTAGCGGTAATCCGGTAAATCTGGTTGGCATTGGCATGAAAGCGGTCGTAGTTCAACTCATTCCACACCCAAAGAAAGATGAGTATGCTGCATGCCATGCCGATAGAAAGCCCAACAATATTCAATGTGGAGTATGCTTTTTGGTGGATTATATTCCGCCAGGCGATTTTAAAATAGCTCTTATACATATCATAGTTATTTACAGGTTGATATCCTTCCATTTTTCTTACAATCCCCGGCCGGAATAGCAGCAAAACATCAATTGCGAACTTCCAATCTGCTTTCCTTTTTCCAATTTCTTTTACCCTTTCGCCATACAACTCAATTAGATCTCCCTCTATAGAATCCCTCAAATCCCGGTGGCAAAACCATCGGAAGAAGTGGAGGGGGAGTTTTGGAGGATGGGGCATTTTCTTATTGTTTGATGTAAGTGGTAAGTTGGCAGTGATCAGTATTCAGTAACTGTATTAATTGTAAGTGGTAAGTCATGAGTAGTCATTTGGCATTGGTCAGTGGGCAGTTCGTAAACTGTAAACTGAGACCGAATACTTACATTCCCGATAATTTCACGTCCAGCGCAATTTTTGGAATCGCCTTCCAAAGTTCTTCTCTGGTAGTTTTGTAGTATTCGAGCGCTCTCGATCCAAGGGCAGTGATCTGAAAGAATTTCTTGGGTCTTCCCGCCCTTTCCTCAGTAGCTTCACCTTCTTTTGAGCGGAGATAACCTTTGTCTTCCAATCTTTTTAGTGCTGTTTGCAAAGCTCCGACGCTCACACCTCGGGAGAGGCGGCTCTCGATTTCCTTTTTGATGGATACCCCGTAAGCTTCGTCATAGAGGATTCCCACAGTGAGCATGACCACTTCTTCAAATTCTCCCAACTGGTATTTTTTCATCTGTTTATAATTTGATTTTTATTGGTCATAACCTGTCCCGTGACGAAGGAAACGGGATGGAATCTCGCATATAGGATAATCATCCCTCAGTGTTCCCATTGAGTCATGCTTGATTTCTTTGTTCTTTTGGCTTGGCCCAAAAGAACCCTGCCTACCGGACAGGCAGGCAAAAGGCCAAGACGCCAGCAAAGCTTCAACCCGCAGGCCAGCCGTCTGGCTCGCTGCTGCGTCTCTCCTCCCCGCCCTAAAAACGAGCGATTCTGCTGATCCGGTGTATGTCGGTATATAATCACGCCCCTGTGTGTCATTCCTTGACATGCTTGATTTCATCTTTTTATAATTAATTTTTAATGGTCATAACCTGTCCCGTGACGAAGGATACGGGATAGCCTGTCCCGTCCCGATAGTTATCGGGATTGATACGGGACCTGCCTACCGTTAGGCAGGGAATCTCGCATGCATTAAATCATCCCTCAGTGTGACGTTCTTCATCGTACTCGATTTCATATGCCAGACATTTATTCCTATTTGTAGTAATATCCTTGCCATATTAAAAACCAGCTTCTATTGATCAGAAAAGGGCTTACTGGATTTTTGGAGTGTTCGGATCAGAAGGAATTCGTCCGAAAATGGGATGGTTGTTTTTAAATGCTTAAAAAATGCAAATTGAAATAAGAGCAATGAAAAAGTATCTCAATACCTGACATCCATATTGAACCCAACTCCCAAGGATGCCATTTTTTTCATTTTAGAATCTTTTGTTTGCTTGACATAGGTTCCATTGGTAAAGAAGCCCAGTGAAAAAACAAGGGCAGCTCCTTTTTTGACTTCAACATCTCCTTCATTGTCCACCCACTCCAATGTGACAAGTGCATCATTTTCCAACACAATATTATAATCCCGGAGGTCTATTGAAATCATTCCAGTCTGATCCTTTTCTACAGTGATAAAGATGTTTTGGGTTAGAATATTTTTTCCGGTATTTCCATTTTGCAGGTCATACATATTCAATCGGAAAATTGTCCTCGCTCCTGTGAAATTATAAGACAGGTGAAAATTGAAATTATCAACATATGTTGGATTGTGTGTCACATTGATTTTGACGCCTATTTCTGCTCCAAGTTTGTCAAATCCAAAAGCTGTACCCACAAACCTCGACTCCGTTTTATTGCCGAGATTTTTGGTTTTCATAGGTTTTGCACCTACCACAATTTCAGTAAGCTGTGAAACATCTTCTTCCAGTTCCCACACAAATGAATTTCCTCCGGCAATCAAATCCTTAACCAGCTTTTCTTTTGGTTTGTACCCAATCATGGAAAACCGGATCGTGTCCAACAGATTGGCTTCTTTGTACACAAGTTTGAATTCTCCTTTAGCATTGGAAACTGTTCCCAGATCCTTTCCTAGAATGCTCAAATTTACATAGGACAGCGGCTTTTTGGAACTGGCATCCTTTGTAATTCCGGAAATCAAAAAATTGTGTCCTAGATCAAAATCAAATTCTTTTGGAAGAGTATTTACAGAATTATCCAAAGAGAAATCTGAATACAATTTGCCAAAACCCGCTTCACCTTTGAGATACTGATCGAAAAAATACCGCACTGATCCAATAACCATATTGTGGATTTCTGTTGAGTTTGGCCTGGAATTCACCATAGAAGGGAAACTCAAAAAATCCTCATGACTGCTCCCTAATAGGCGCAGATAATATTTTGATTCAACAGCTTTTTTAAAATAATGATATTCTCCGCTTGGATTAAAATCTTGCCATTTGTTATCGCTTTCAAGGTAAAGATAGGGTACTCCTGGCCGAACGGCATCAATCAGTCCATGATCATAAATGTCATGTAACAATTCATCATCTAAATCTGATTGCCCAAAATAATGGGTTTCAGTTCCGTCAAGTGAGGCAAATGCTTTAACCCCAGTATTTCTTTTTACATATGCAGCTGCACTCATTCCTCCCCAACTACATCCCAGAATCCCTGTTTCCTCCCAATCTAAATCCAAAAAATCTGCTTTTTTCAATGATTCGATGGCAAATTCTGCATCATAAACCTGTTCCATCATATCCGCCTTCTCATTGGTCATACTTCCCGGATACCTTCCCATAGACCAGATAGATATGACTACATAGCCATTTTGGGTAAGATTTTCAATAATCCTAAAATTTTCATAGCCCATTCCATTGAATCCGGCCATGTAAATGATCACCGGAAATGGTCCTTCTGCAGGTTTTGCATCCGGAAAACTGTTTGTTTGGAATTGAAGCAATTTCCCGGCATCACCTGCATCCAGTCCTAATTCCATTGAGATATAAAGTGCCAGTTCATCTGTCAAGCCTTCTCCCATTTCCTGATATTTTATTGCTCGGGACTCAAACATCTCAAATAACTTGTCGAATAAAACCGGTTTGAGAAGTGTATCCAAAGTCGGATACCAAATGTCGATATCCACAGGTCTATGGTAAAGGCTATCACTTGTTGGGACACCTGGTTTCCACAGCCGTTTTGAATCCGATAGTTCAATAGATGTGAATCCTGCATGATATTGTCGACCAATCAAACTTTGACCAAATACATGATGTATCCAGAAAAAGAACAGAAAAAGAAAAAGGAGATTTTTCAAAGATTTTTAAAGGGTTTTTGGTAATCCTTTACTGGCAAAAGTATGGGATTCAAATGCTTCTAAATTGTTAACAATCTTTAATCCATCTTATTACTTCTTAAAATTTCACGGTTGTTCTTTCAATCGGTATGGATGTATGTTGGGATGCAATTCTATCAGGGCATTTCGAAGAAATCAAATCCTGGCGAGTTTTCTTAATCAATCACACTCTAAATTCCGCCCAACCGAAACTGAGATTTACACGCATGTCTTATCAATTCCAACAAAAACATTCATAGTCTGCTTGATGATATAGACGAAATCTTAAATTTGCTTTGGAATCCATCCTAAAGTCCTGAGCATAATGGAGATATAGGCGTAATAGGATAGGGGAGTGCTGCAAAACCAAATGAGGGCAAAAAGCTAAAAAAATGAATTTGCTAAAAGAAATATCTTACCAAATTGAACTTCATTCTGTCAACGGGATTAAGGACTGCTTTGAAAAGGGACTGAGTCCTAATACAGACTTCGAAGGCAACCCACTTTTTGATTTATTAATCAGTATGTATACTAGGAGTTCTAAGTTTAAGGATTGCGTAAATTCGTTTATCGAATATGGACTCGAATTTGAAAATAAAGCTTTACTCGCCGTATTAGCCGATAATAGAATTGAATTAGAAAAACATCTTGCTGACAATCCCAGAATTGTTGATGAGGTAATTACTTTGAATTGTGCATATACTCCTCTGACCAATGTTTCTTTACTTCATGTTTGTTCAGAATTTAATCACATTGAAAGCGCTCAGGCTCTGGTCAATTATGGAGCAAATGTCAATTGCAAAGCGGGAATAGATAAAAATGGATTTGGTGGACAGACCCCAATTTTTCATACAGTAAATCAAAACAACAATAATTCGGCGGAAATGATGGATTATTTATTGTCTGGAAATGCTGATTTAAGTTATACGGTTAAAGGAATAATTTGGGGAGAAAATTTTCCTTGGGAGACTTTTATTCCATCTGTAAACCCAATCAGCTATGCAATGATGGGACTTCTACCACAAATGCACAGAAATGAAAAAACAATTTTCGACACAATAAATAAACTGATGAAGCACGAATATGGAATTGACTTCCGACCGAATAATATTCCAAATAAATACCTTAGTGAATAGAATGCTTGCTAAATCAGACAAAGATTGACATATAAAAAAGGAACAATAAGGATACAGTTTATCTGTAGAAACTTAAGGTTTAAATCGAAATAGGGCTTGCTGAAAAACGCCGGTAATAGATTATAAGCCATCATTTCTATATTCCCTTCACTAATGGCCAGATGTATTTTCAACCACCAACTCCTTTTCCAAGAAATTATATATTGAATCAAAATGGTTTAATGGTTCGATATGATCACCCTCAAAAGCCAAGTGCAGATAGGAATGCTTGAAGTTATTTTTAGCCAAACGCTCCATTATCCGGTCTGACATTTTGGTAGCTGGCCACTGCTCATCTTGTTTTCCGGACAGAAGCAAAATAAATCCATTTATATTTTCTACCTCAATTTCTGCTTTAGAAACTGCTATTTCATCTTCCATCATCATAGAAAATGCGCTGAAAAGATCACCTTTTAGTGCAGGCCAAAGCGTCTTCAATGGCGCAGGGACAAAGGGGATTTCTTCGCTAATAAAATGCCAAGAAGAAGTATTGGCAGCAATAGTATGAGCAGGAAAACTTACATGTGCTGTTGAAAGCGCCACCACTCCCTTGAAATGGGGAAACTTGCTAGCAAGGTTGAGTGCCAATTCTCCACCCTTGGATGCGCCAAGTAAGACAATGCGGCTGGTGTCCAGTTGAGTATTTCGTCTGGCGATATGAAGGATCGAATCCGAAATAACCTGAGTTCGATTTTAAAAAGCGGCTAATTGGTTTGTTTCGACGGGTTGATAGTTGATTGCTGGCTTTTTAGGGAAGAAGGAATAGGCAATTAAGCCAGAAATAAGGTTGGTGATAAAGTTCTCAAATGACCTGTGTCTTGAATGTTCGACTTGACAGATATTTTTGAGTTCGTCGTTGACAGTTTCTATGACTGATCTTTTTCTG